>NZ_WIWH01000026.1:0-81256 GCF_009600035.1 Pseudomonas sp. FSL R10-2964
TGATCCGGCTTAACGCCATGCTGCGCGACGGCACAGCATGGCGAACGTGAATGACTGGGCAAGACAGTTGCTGCTACGGTTTTTTACGCCCTGTTAACCAATCGCGTTAAACAGCTTTTCCCACTCTTTGTTTTCTTTCTTGGACACGCCACCCAGCAGGTCCAGCGCCTGACGCAGACGGAAACGGGTCAGGTCCGGCCCCAGGATTTCCATGGCGTCCAGCACCGACACAGAGCTGGCCTGCCCCGTGATCGAGGCAAACATCAGCGGCATGGCATCACGCAGCTTCAACTCCAGGCTTTCAACCACGGCCTGGATGCTGCCGGTGATGGCGTCCTTTTCCCACTGACGCAGGCTTTCCAGCTTCCACAGGATCAACTGCATCAATTGACGCACTTGCTCGTTGGACAGCTTCTTGTGCTCAAACAGCTTGGCATCCAGTTGCAGGCCGCCGGAGAAGAAGAACCCGGCCAGCGGTGCAATCTGGCTGAACGTCTCGACACGGCCCTGTACCAGCGGCGCGATTTTCATCATGTACTCGGGGTTCAGCGCCCATTGCTGTACGCGGCTGGCGAACTCGTCCAGCGGCAAATCACGCAGCCATTGGCCATTGAGCCAGGACAGCTTTTCAACGTCGAAAATCGGCCCGCCCAGCGATACACGGCTCAAGTCGAAGTTGTCGACCATTTCCTGCAACGAGAACTTCTCGCGCTCGTCCGGCATCGACCAGCCCATGCGACCCAGGTAGTTGAGCATCGCTTCAGGCATAAAGCCCATGCGCTCGTAGAACGTCACCGAAGTCGGGTTCTTGCGCTTGGACAGCTTGCTCTTGTCCGGGTTGCGCAGCAGCGGCATGTAGCACAGCTGCGGTTGTTCCCAGCCGAAGTATTCATACAGCAGGATCAGTTTGGGTGCCGATGGCAGCCACTCTTCGCCACGCAGTACGTGGGTGATGCCCATCAGGTGATCGTCGACCACGTTGGCCAGGAAGTAGGTCGGCAGGCCATCGGTTTTCATCAGGACTTGCATGTCCATGCGGTCCCACGGGATTTCAACGTCACCGCGCAGCAGGTCCGGCACCACGCAGACGCCCTCGGTCGGCACTTTCATGCGGATTACGTGAGGTTCGCCAGCGGCCAGGCGTTCAGCCACTTCTTCCTTGGACAACAGCAGCGCACGACCGTCGTAGCGCGGGGTCTCGCCCTTGGCCATTTGCTCGGCGCGCATCTGGTCCAGCTCTTCACTCGTGCAGAAGCACGGGAACGCATGGCCCATATCCACCAGTTGCTGGGTGTATTTCTTGTAAATGTCGCTACGTTCGCTCTGACGGTACGGGCCGTGCGGGCCGCCGACGTCCGGGCCTTCACTCCAGGTGATACCCAGCCAGCGCAGGGCATCGTAGATCTGCTGCTCGGACTCGCGGGTCGAGCGCAGTTGGTCGGTATCTTCGATCCGCAGGATAAATTCGCCGCCATGCTGCTTGGCAAAGCAGTAGTTGAACAAAGCAATGTAAGCGGTGCCGACGTGGGGGTCGCCGGTAGGCGATGGCGCAATGCGCGTGCGAACGGTGGTCATGGGCGGTCTCGAAGTGAAGATAAAACAAAGGGCGAATGGTAACAGGCCGACCCGGCCCGGCTCCAGTACAGGACTCAGCCCGGCCGCCACACGGTTGAAAAAAGCTGTAATAGAGCGTTTGTATCGAATTGATACGGGGAAAAACAGCCTATACCGGTGTTAATCTCGGCTCATTCCCGACATCCCCTGGCTGGAGAGACCTATGCCCCACGTTGTGCTGGTGCTGGTAGAGAGCGTTAACGATTACCTGCATATGCTGGAGAATCAGGGCTACGAGTTGATCCTTGCGCCCACCCCCGCCAGCCGCGCCGAAGCCATAGCCCGACACGGCGCCCGCATCGACGCCGTGCTGACTCGCGGCCCGCTGGGCTTGCAGGCCGATGAAATGGCCGCCCTGCCCCTGCTCCGAATCATCTGCGTGATCGGCGCCGGCTTCGAACAGGTCGATTTGCAGGCCGCCAGCAACCTGGGCATTACCGTGACTTTTGGCGCCGGGGCCAATGCTTCATCGGTTGCCGACCACGCCATGGCGCTGCTGTTGTCCGTGGTGCGCGGCATCCCCCAGGCCGACGCCAGCATCCGCCGCAATGAATGGGTCAAGGTGCGCCAGCCGTCACTGTCGGGCAAACGCATGGGCATTATCGGCCTCGGCGCCATCGGCGCTGCCATCGCCAATCGTGCGGCCCACGGCTTTGACATGAGCATCCGCTACCACAGCCGCCAGCCGCACCCCGACTCGCCCTACACCTACTGTGCCAGCGTGCTTGAGCTGGCCGCTGCGGTGGATTTCCTGATGATCGCCACCCCCGGTGGCAGCGCCACCCATCACCTGGTCAACGCCCGTGTGCTGGACGCCCTGGGCAGCGAGGGCTACCTGATCAATATTGCCCGCGGCAGTGTGGTCGATACCCAGGCGCTGATCAGCGCCCTGACCGCCGGCAAAATCGCCGGGGCCGGGCTGGATGTGTTTGAAGACGAACCCCTGGTACCCGACCCGCTGAAAACCCTCGGCAATGTGGTCATGACCCCGCATGTAGCGGGCCAGTCACCCGATGCGGTCGAAGCCACGGTGCAATTGGTGGTCGATAACCTGCGGGCGTTTTTTGCCGGCAAACCCGTTCTCACCCCGGTGCCATTGCCCCACCCTGCCTGACCCGGAGCCTGCGCTTGAAATTCCGCCTGCCAACAACCGCCACTGCGCCCTTCTGCCCCTCCGAAGTCAGTGGCAGCGTGCCCGTCGACGCCAGCGCGCCGTTTTTCAGGCGCGTGCTGCGCTTTGCCGGGCCCGGCCTGCTGATCAGCATCGGCTATATGGACCCCGGCAACTGGGCCACCGCCATCGAAGCCGGCTCACGTTACGGCTACCACCTGCTGTTTGTGGTACTGCTCGCCAGCCTCGCGGGCATGGCCGTGCAATGCCTGTGTTCGCGCCTTGGCATCGCCACCGGCCGCGATCTGGCGCAGCTGTGCCGTGAGCGCTACAGCAAGCGCTCGGCGCGGGTGCAATGGCTGCTGGCGGAAATCTCGATCATCGCCACCGACCTGGCCGAAGTACTCGGCTGCGCGCTGGCGTTCCATCTGCTGCTGGGCTGCTCGCTGACCACCGGCATCGCCCTCACTGCCTTCGACACCTTGCTGGTGCTGGCCTTGCAAGGGAGGGGATTTCGCCGACTTGAAGCGATCATGCTGGCGCTGGTGATGACTATCGTCGGTTGTTTTTTTGTCGAACTGGTACTGATCAAACCTTACTGGCCCGACGTGTTCGAGGGCTTCAAACCGTCACTGTCGGCCATTAGCGACGCAGCACCGCTGTACATCGCCATCGGCATCATTGGCGCCACCGTGATGCCGCACAACCTGTACCTGCACAGCTCCATCGTCCAGACACGCCTGACCGGCAGCGACTACGCCAGCAAACTGGATGCCGTACGCCTTTCACGCATCGACACCATCGGCTCCCTGGCCCTGGCGCTGCTGGTCAATGCCGCCATCCTGATCCTCGCTGCGGCCGCTTTCCACCAGACCGGCAATACCGACGTGGTCGAGATCCAGGACGCCTACCGCATGCTCGACCCGCTGGTGGGCGGAGCCATGGCCAGCATCCTGTTCGGCGTGGCATTGCTGGCCTCGGGGCAAAGCTCGACATTCACCGGCACCATTGCCGGGCAAGTGATCATGGAGGGCTATCTGAACCTGAAGATTCCCTGCTGGCAACGGCGCCTGATCACCCGCGGGCTGGCGCTGGTGCCTGCATTCCTGGGCGTGTGGCTGATGGGCGACGATGCGGTGGGCAAGCTGCTGATCCTCAGCCAGGTGGTACTCAGCCTGCAACTGCCCTTTGCCCTGTACCCGCTGATCCGCATGACCAGCGACAAACGACTTATGGGCCCGTTCGCCAACCGACTGCCGACGCGGCTGCTGGCGTGGTTTCTGTTTGCAGTCATCAGTTGCGCCAACCTGTGGCTGATTGCACAGATCGGGTTCGGCGCCTAACCCCCAGCCCCTTAAATTCGGCGCGCAATGGCTCGTTATACAAGACGACTCCTGCTATTGAGGTGCTGTTATGTCCACCGCTGCCACCCTGGTGCAAAACCTGCGCAATCGTCTGAGCAAGCCTGCGGGATATCGTCTGTTCGATATCCAGCTCAAGCACCGCATCACCTTGAGCCCGTCACTGACGCGCTTTGTGTTCAGCGGTAGCGATGTGGCGCTGATGCGCACCCTGGCACCCGACCAACGGGTCAAGCTACTGTTCCCCAACGCCAACGGCGCCACCGCCAACCTGCCCAAACAGAGCGACTGGCGAGCGCCCCTGCGGGATATGAGCCCCGAGTCAGTGCCACCCATGCGCTCCTACACCCTTCGCAACCTGCGCACAGAGGCCGGCGAACTGGATATCGACTTCGTCCTCCACGGCGTCACCGGCCCCGCCACACGCTGGGCTAGCCAGGCCAGGGCGGGGGATCGCCTGCAGATCGCAGCGCCCAATGCAGCCTGCACCGACGACCCCGGTGGCTATGAATGGCAGCCACCGCAAGGCATGCGCAAACTGTTGCTGATCGGCGACGAAACTGCGCTGCCAGCCATTGCCGGCATCCTTGAAGAACTTGCCCTGCACCCCGACACCCCCCAGGTCCAGGCCTTTATTGAAGTTCCTCAAGAAGCCGACTGCCAGCCCTTGCTCTGTGGCCCGAACACCAAGGTGCACTGGTTGCCGCGTGCCAGCCTGGGCAAACAGCATGGCGATGGCATGCTCCTGGCCGCCCGCGAACTGGCCAGCCTGCCGCCCAGACGCATGCAGGCCCGGGCGTGCGCTGAACTGCAAGAGCTGGATCTGGATAACCAGCGCCTGTGGGATCGGGCCAGCGCCAAACACAATGAGTTTTATGCCTGGGTAGCCGGGGAATCGATGGCGGTGATGGCGATCAGGCGGTTTTTCGTCCATGAGTGCGGCATGGACCGTTCGGGCCTGACCTTGATGGGGTATTGGAAGCAGGGTCGGTCGCTAGGGTGATACTGGCCCTTGTAGCAGCTGCCGAACGCAGCCTCGCTCCGCTCGTCAGCTGCTACAGGCGAATGAGAACAAGAAACAATTTTTTACATATCTAGCTTCGGGTTTTGCTCTTCTCATCCGTCCTACATGGATAAGCAGTCGCTTCTCAATGGCGATTACACACCCGCCCCGCCGCGAGTTTGCCGTTTCCCATGTCCAAAAAATCCCGTTCAAAACTCTGGTTCCTGGTTCACAGCTGGATGACCCTGCCCATCTGGTTCTTTGTGCTGATTGTCTGCGTGACCGGCACGCTGGCTGTGGTCAGCCAGGAGATCGTCTGGCTGGCCACCCCCGAGGCCCGTGCCACACAACCGGCCGATGATGCACCCCTGCTGACTTACGAGCAGGTACTGAGCGCCATTCACAAGGCCGAACCGACGCTGGCCGTACAGTCGATCAGCCGCCCGGACGAGTCGCACTTTGCCCTGGTGGCCAGCGTGGTGTACCCGGACGGCCGCTCGCCATCGTTGTATATCAGTCCCTATACCGGGGTGATCCAGGGCGAAAGCCCCAGCTTTGACTTCAAGGCCTTTACCCGCGCCCTCCACGGCTGGTGGCTGGTGCCCTTTACCAACGGCTATAGCTGGGGCTGGTACCTGGTGTCATTCCTCGGCCTGCCGCTGCTGGCATCGCTGATCACCGGGCTGGTGGTCTACAAGAAGTTCTGGAAAGGCTTTTTCAAGCCCAACCTGCGCTTCAAACACGGGGCGCGGATTTTTTGGGGGGATTTTCATCGCCTGTGCGGCATCTGGTCGATCTGGTTTATTGCGGTGATTTCCATCACCGGCCTGTGGTTCCTGATCCAGGCTTTCATGTTCGATAACCAGATCTCCATCTCGACCGCAGGCAACCCGCCGGTTGTGGCCCGCCAGGATGTGCCGATTATGCCGGACGGCAAGCCAGCACCGCAGATCAGCCTCGATCAGGCGGTCAAGATTGCCGCCGACAACATCCCGGGGCTGGAAGCCAGCTTTGTCAGCCTGCCGAGCAATGCCTACGGGCATATCGAGGTGGGCGGCCCGGGCTGGTACCCGCTGCTGTTCCAGACTGCCGACATCAACCCGTACAACGGCGCAATCGAAGGCTCACGGATGATTGCCGACCGCTCCGGGCTGGAGCTGGTGACCGAGTCCATGCGCCCGCTGCACACCGGCGATTTTGGCGGGTTGTGGGTCAAGCTGATCTGGTTCTTCTTCGGCCTGATTCTCAGCATGATGGTGTTGAGCGGCCTGTTGATCTGGACCAAACGGACGGCCCTGGCCACCGCCAATGCCCTCAAGCGCAGCGAAAAACCCCGGCGGGCAGCCGCCGTCTCGGCGCATAAACCACAGCACGAAGAGGCCAATGTATGAGCAAGGCAGCGGCTGCACAGCCTGCGTCCACCCTGAGCCGGCTGTGGCACAAATGGCGCTTTCACATCAATGTCCTGCTGTTACTGGTCCCGCTGGGCTTTATGCCCAAGTACTTTGCCGACGCTTCCCTGTTTCGCGGCGACAGCGGCCTGGGCGAGCGCGACATCGGCACCGTGCAGGTCGGCCCCTGGAGCCTGCAACTGGCCGAGTTGCGCAACGAGGCCCCGCGCCCCGATGGCCCGGCAGGTTATATGAAAAGTTTTAACGCGGCCCTGTGTGACACCTGCATCGATCAGGTCAAGGCCGCCTACCTGCGTATCGGCAAACCGCGCAGCCTGCGCGCCGCCGGGGTGATTTTCTTCGGCACGCCTTATCGCATGGGCGCCACCCTGCCCATCCCGGAACGCACCAAGGCCGATGCCGAGCTGTGGATCACCCTCGAAGGGTGGGACGGCTCCATGCACCAGGCCGCCATTCCCCTGAGCCAGGCCTCACCGGCAACCCTCGCCTGGCTGGCCCAACGAGGAGCGAAATAATGCATGCGCGCCTGTTTAAAACACCTGCCCTGGCAACGGCCCTGATCGCCTTGATCGGCGTTTGCAGCCAGGCACAGGCCCACAACCCGATGTGCGAATGCAAGGCCATTGAAGACGGACAAATCCGCTGCACCGGCGGGTTTTCTGATGGCAGCGGCGCACCGGGGGTGACCCTGGACGTGATCGGCTACGACGAAACCATCCTGGTACCCGGCAAGCTGGGGGCCGATTCGACCCTGACCTTCAAACGTCCGGATGCCGAGTTTTATGTGCTCTTCGACGCCGGCCCCGGCCATATCGTTGAAATCGACCAAGCCGATATCGAGGCCCCATGAGTACTCAAGTCGTACGCCCGGCCGGGGCGGGGCATGAAACCCTGTATGTGCTGCTGTTGTGCCTGCTGATTGTGACCGTGGCCGGCTCGGTGGTGGCCTGGCGTCATGAATCCAGCGAGGTGACGTCGGTGGCGGCCCATCAGCTGGATGCGCGCCGCGACCTGAATGCCGCCGAACAAGGGATCTATGCCGATCTGCGGGTCACCCTGGACGAAATCCTGCTGCTGCGCGAAGAGTCCGCCGCCCTGCCCCAACCCGCGCAACTGGCCGAAGAAGGCTTCGCGCCCTTTGCCCAAGACGCCAGTTCGGTGAGCCGTGGCAACCACGCCTGGCAGTTGCTCGGCGAGCAGGCGTACCTGGGCCTGAGCCCCAGCCCTGAAGTGGCAGGCTCGTTTCTGCTGCGCATTGGCGATCAACCGGACGTGTGGCTTAACCGCAATCCCGGCGCCAGTGTCCCTGCCGACCTTGACGATGCCGCCCTCAACCAGAGTGGCTGGCAACAAGTGATCGCGCAATTCGATGCCGGGGTTACCCGTCAGCACCGCCACTGAACCCACCGCTTGCCCTGAGAGAAGACTGCTCGCCATGTCGATTTCATCTGTATTGCGCCGCCGCACCTTGTTGCTGGCCAGCCTGTTCGCCCTTTGCCTGTCTCCCCTGGTCAGCGCCGACACCGCGCCCGCGCCCCTGGCCAAGCCGCTGCGTATCGGCATCACCCTGCACCCTTACTACAGCTATGTGAAAAACATCGTCGGTGACAGGGCTGAAGTGGTGCCGCTGATTCCGGCCGGGTTCAACCCGCACGCCTACGAGCCCCTCGCTGAAGACATCAAGCGCATCGGCACCCTGGATGTCATCGTGCTCAATGGTGTGGGCCATGATGACTTCGCCGACCGCATGATCGAGGCCAGCGAAAAACCGCAGATCCCGGTGATCGAGGCCAACCAGAACGTACCGCTGCTGGCCGCCACGGGTAACGCGGCACGGGGTGCAGGCAAGGTGGTCAACCCGCATACCTTTCTGTCCATCAGCGCCTCGATCGCTCAGGTCAACAACATTGCCCGTGAACTGGGCAAGCTCGACCCGGCCAACGCCAAGGCTTACACCGCCAATGCCCGCGCCTACGGCAAACGCCTGCGCCAGATGCGCGCAGATGCCCTGGCCAAGCTGACCCAGGCACCCAATGCCGACCTGCGCGTGGCCACGGTGCACGCGGCCTATGACTACCTGCTACGGGAATTCGGCCTGGAAGTCACCGCTGTGGTCGAACCTGCCCACGGTATCGAGCCCAGCCCCAGCCAGCTGAAGAAAACCATCGACCAATTGCGCGAACTGGATGTGAAGGTGATCTTCTCCGAGATGGATTTCCCGTCCACTTACGTCGACACCATTCAGCGCGAGTCAGGGGTCAGGCTGTACCCGCTGTCGCACATTTCCTACGGTGACTACAGCGCCGACAAGTACGAAAAAGAAATGACCGGCAACCTCAATACCGTGGTCCGGGCAATCCAGGAGGCCGGCGCATGACCGCCGCCGAACGCCTCTGCGTCACGGCCTGCGGGCCGGGGGTGGAGTTTGACCAAGTGTCGCTGACCCTGGGGCGCACGCCCATTCTCGATCATGTCAGCTTCAGCATCCGCCCTGGCAGTGTGCATGCCCTGGTAGGGCCCAACGGCGGCGGTAAAAGTTCGCTGATCAAGACGCTATTGGGGCAAATGCCCCATCAGGGTCGCCTGTGCCTGAACTGGCCCGGTGAGCCGGGGCTGATCGGTTATGTGCCCCAGGCACTGGAATTCGACCGTGGCCTGCCGATGACCGTCGATGATTTTATGGCCGCCATGTGCCAGCGTCGCCCGGCCTTTATGGGGTTGTCGCGCAAGGTCGCCCCGGCCATCGGCGAAGCGCTGGAACGGGTGGGCATGCAAGACAAACGCAAGCGGCGCATGGGCGCGCTGTCCGGCGGTGAACGCCAGCGGGTGCTGCTGGCCCAGGGCCTGATCCCGGCACCGCAATTGCTGGTGCTGGATGAACCCATGTCGGCCCTGGACGAAGCCGGTGCCCAGGTGTTTGAGCGACTGCTGACGGACTGGCGCCGGGCCGGGGTCACGGTGGTGTGGATCGAACACGACCTGGCCGCCGTCAAGCGCCTGGCCGAGCGTGTCACCGGGCTCAACCGCCAGGTGCTGTTCGACGGGGCTCCGGAACAAACCCTGAGCCCGGAACGTTTGCTCACGCTGTTTTCGACCCATCCCAAGGCTCACGGGAGCGCCCTTTCATGAGTTACGAAGCCTTCCGCTTGCTAGTCCAGGGCTGGGCGTCTGCCGGTTATCTGCCAGAAGTACTGGCGTATGGCTTTGTGGTCAACGCCCTGCTCGCAGGCTTGCTGATCGGCCCCGTGCTGGGTGGCCTGGGCACCCTGGTAGTGGTCAAGCGTTTTGCGTTTTTTTCCGAGGCCGTGGGCCATGCCGCACTGACCGGCGTGGCCATCGGCATCCTGCTCGGCGAACCCTACACCGGCCCCTATGGCAGCTTGTTCGGCTACTGCCTGCTGTTCGGGATTTCGCTCAACTACCTGCGCAACCGCACCGGGCTGGCACCGGATACGCTGATCGGAGTGTTCCTCTCGGTGTCGCTGGCCCTGGGCGCGAGCCTGCTGCTGATTCTGGCCGGCAAGATCAACGTGCACATCCTCGAAAACGTGCTGTTCGGTTCGGTATTGACGGTCAACGGTAACGACCTGCTGGTACTGGCTGTGGTCGGCGCGCTGGTGCTGGGCCTCAGCTTGCCGCTGTACAACCGCATCATGCTGGCCAGCTTCAACCCGCAACTGGCCGCTGTACGTGGGGTGGCCGTGAAGGCGCTGGACTACCTGTTCGTGATTCTGGTGACGCTGATCACCGTCGCCGCCGTTAAAGTTATCGGCGCGATTCTGGTCGGCGCCCTGCTGGTGATTCCTGCGGCGGCGGCACGATTGCTCAGCCAGTCGCTGAAGGGGTTTTTCTGGATCTCGGTGCTGATCGCCACCGTCAGCACCCTGTGCGGCATTCTGCTGCCCATCGTGTTTGACCTGCCGATCCCGTCCGGTGCCGCGATCATTCTGATGGCCGGCATCGCCTTCGCCCTCGCCGCCATCGCCCGTGGCGTGGTGCCCAGCCTGAAAGGGAATATTGGATAAATGTTCACTCTGCGCAAACTGACCCTCGCCCTGGCCCTCACCGGCCTGTTGAGCACCCCGGTGCTGGCCGAAACCACCGTACTGGCCAGCCTGCCGATTACCTTTGGGTTGAGCGAACTGCTGCTCAAGGACAGCGGCGTGAAACTGCAACGGGCAGCACCGGCCAACCTGCCGGGCAGCCGCCAGAGTGCCTATTTCAGCAGCCGTGGTGCCCCGGCCCTGCACTCGCTGGCCACAAAAGCCGATGCGGTGATCGGCCTGCGCTCCGTGTGGAGCGACGATCCGCTATACCCGATGGCGCGGCGCAGCAATATCCGCATTGTTGAAGTGGACGCGGCGCGGCCGGTGGACGGCAGCCTGCCGGGCATTGCCGTGCAACCAGGTGTTCATGTCGATGGCCTCAATAGCCAACCGTGGCTGACCAGCAACAATATGGGGCGCATGGCGGATGTGATCGCTGCCGATCTGGTGCGCTTGGCACCGGATGCCAAGCCGCAGATCGAAGCCAATCTGGCGAGCCTCAAGCAGCGCCTGCTCAAGCTCAGCGCCGACAGCGAAGCGCAGTTGGCCCAGGCGGACAACTTGAGTGTGGTGAGCCTGTCCGACCGATTGGATTACCTGATTGGCGGGTTGAATCTGGAGCGGGTCGAGGTCAATCACAAGGGTGATGAAACCTGGACACCGGAATCACTGCAAGGGTTGACCCAAACCCTGAAAAACAATGAAGTGGCGTTGGTGCTGGACCATCGCCAGCCTTCAGCCGAGGTACAAAAAGCCATTGCCGAGGGTGGCAGCACGCTGGTGGTAATCGGTGCCGATGGCACCGATCCCGTGACTGAGTTGCAGGGCAACTTTGAAGCGATCATCAAGGCTCTTGTTCAGAAGTAAACCCTGTACTTGTGGGAGCGGGCTTGTGGCACCCGGCTAAGCCGATGTGCCCCCCCTGCACCTGTTTATCCGCATGATAGGACGAGCGCACCAACGGCCCCGAGGCGACGTTTTTGAAGCCCATGCGCAACCCTTCTTCGGCAAACCAGGCGAAGGTGTCAGGGTGCACAAACCTCTGTACCGCCAGGTGGCTGCGCGAAGGTTGCAGGTACTGGCCCAGGGTCAGCATGTCGACCTCATGCTCGCGCATGCACCGCATCACTTCGATCACCTCTTCGTCCGTCTCGCCCAGCCCCAGCATCAGTCCCGACTTCGTCGGTACATGGGGCACCCGGTGTTTGAAGTTCTGCAGCAAATCCAGTGACCACCCGAAATCCGACCCCGGGCGTGCGGCTTTATACAGTCGCGGTACGGTTTCCAGGTTGTGGTTGAACACATCGGGGGGCTCCTGCGCAGTGATCGCCAGCGCCACATCCATGCGCCCGCGATAGTCGGGCACCAGGGTTTCCAGTTGCACACCGGGCGACAGCTTGCGGATTTCACGCAGGCAATCGACAAAGTGCTGCGCGCCGCCGTCGCGCAAGTCATCACGGTCCACCGAAGTGATCACCACATACTTGAGGCCCAGGTCGGCAATGGCAATCGCCAGGTTTTTCGGCTCGTCCCTGTCCAGAGGTTTGGGCCGGCCGTGCCCCACGTCGCAGAACGGGCAGCGCCGGGTGCAGATATCACCCATGATCATAAAGGTCGCTGTACCGCCCGAAAAACACTCGCCCAGGTTTGGACAGGCCGCTTCTTCGCACACACTGTGCAGCTTGTGCTTACGCAGCAGCGCCTTGACCCGTGCCACCTCGGGCGAGGTGGCAATGGGCACGCGGATCCACTCTGGCTTGCGCGGGATTTCTTCGGTGGGCAGGATCTTCACCGGGATACGCGCCACCTTCTCGGCTCCCCGCAGTTTTACCCCTGTCTGCAAGGGCTGCGGGCGGCCGGTAACAGGCAATGGTGCATTCATGACTTGGCTCCACACGGGTATGCATTCAGGCCGAATACACTGGAAACAGTGCGCACAGCTCGCCGACCTGACGGGCAACCCGGGCCTCGATCGCCGCATCGCCCGGATGGTCGAGGATGTCGCAGATCCAGGTGGCCAGCGCACGGCACTCGGGTATCTGCAAGCCACGGGTGGTCACCGCCGGGGTGCCGATACGCAGGCCCGAGGTCACGAACGGTGACTGCGGATCGTTGGGCACAGCGTTTTTGTTGACAGTGATATGGGCACGGCCCAGTGCTGCGTCGGCATCCTTGCCGGTAATGCCCTGGCGGATCAGGCTGACTAGAAACAGGTGGTTGTCGGTGCCGCCGGAAACCACGTCATAGCCGCGCTGCTTGAACACTTCAGCCATGGCCTGGGCATTCTTGATCACCTGGAACTGGTAGTCCCTGAAGCCTGGTTGCAGCGCCTCCTTGAAGCACACCGCCTTGGCAGCGATTACATGCATCAGAGGGCCGCCCTGCCCGCCGGGGAATACTGCCGAGTTGAGTTTTTTCTCCAGATCGGCATCAGCCCTGGCCAGAATCAGCCCGCCCCGCGGCCCGCGCAGGGTCTTGTGGGTGGTGGTGGTGACCACATCAGCGTAAGGCAGCGGGTTGGGGTACAAACCGACGGCCACCAGCCCGGCGACATGGGCCATGTCCACAAACAGATACGCCCCGACCTTGTCGGCAATGGCACGAAAACGCGGGAAATCCAGGGTCTTGGAGTAGGCCGAGAACCCGGCCACGATCATTTTGGGCCGATGCTCCAGGGCCAGGCGTTCGACCTCGTCATAGTCGATCAGGCCATTGGCGTCGGTGCCGTATTGCACCGCGTTGTACAGTTTGCCCGATGAACTGACTTTGGCTCCATGAGTCAGGTGGCCGCCGTGAGCCAGGCTCATGCCCAGAAGAGTGTCGCCTGCTTGCAGCAACGCCAGGTACACCGCCGCGTTGGCTTGTGAGCCGGAGTGCGGCTGGACGTTGGCATAGCCTGCGCCGAATAATTGTTTGGCGCGGTCGATGGCCAGTTGTTCGACCACATCAACGTGCTCACAGCCGCCGTAATAACGCTTGCCCGGGTAGCCTTCGGCGTATTTGTTGGTCAGCTCGGTGCCCTGGGCCTGCATTACTTGCGGGCTGGTGTAGTTCTCCGAGGCGATCAGCTCGATATGCTCTTCCTGACGTTGCGCCTCGCGGGTAATGGCGTCGAACAGGGCGGGGTCGAAATCGGACAGGGTCAGGCTTTTATGGAACATGAGGGATTTCCTTTTTATTAGAGATTCAAGCAATGCCTGCGCGGCGATATCAGCCGTTTTCGGCAACAAAGGCGTCATAGGCCTGCTGGTCGAGCAGATCGTTGAAAGCCGACATGTCTTCGATGCAAATACGAAAGAACCAGCCTTCGCCCATGGGTGAGGCATTGACCAGTGCCGGGTCATCGGCCAGAGCCTGGTTAACGGCCACCACCTCTCCGGTGAGCGGCATGGTGATAGTGCTGGCTGCCTTGACCGACTCCAGCACGGCCACTTCGTGACCTGCCTCGAACGCCCCCAGCTCGGGTACCTGCACAAACACCACATCACCCAGTGCCTGCTGGGCAAAGTCGGTAATGCCAACGGTCAACTGGCCCGATGCTTCCAGGCGCAGCCATTCGTGTTCAGGAGTAAAACGCAGAGTGCTCATGGACTTTTCTCTTGTTATCAATGTGTCCTGGTGCAGGACGAACAGGCGCAACTGACAGGACAAGAGCAAAGGCAATGCCAAGTTTTAAAAAACCTTTAAAATCAATAAGTTAAAAAATAAGAACGCATTGTGACGAAAGCAGTGGAGTGAAACTGCTCCAGCTCTGGAGGGGGTCTGGCGGGTTGATCCCGCAAGGGCGGGGTCAGGATGGGCACGGAGCGAAATCATTCCACTGGAGCAGAATCACACCACTCGAACCAACGTACGCTACGCGCACTGAATGCAGCCGCTGAGGAGCTCAGCGGCTACAGGAAAAACTGCAACTGTGGGAGCGAGCCTGCTCGCGAAGGTCGTTCGCGAGCAGGCTCGCTCCCACAATAGGGCTCGATCTCCAACAGAGTATCTACCGTTCAGCGGTGCGGGTTACGAACGCGAGGTTATGCCGTATTTACGCAACCGCTGGCCAATGGCGGTATGCGACGTCTGCAGCCTGGAGGCCAACTGCCGGGTCGATGGATAGGCCACGTAGTAACGCTCCAGCAAGGTTTTTTCAAAGCCTTGCACCGCCGCTTCCAGGCTGGTCACTTCTTCGCTGGCCGCCTTTTGGCCGGTCAGCTCGGTACCCGCCAGTTCCAGATCCCCACAATCAATCACATCGCCCTCGCTGGTGGCTGCTGCGCGGAAGATGACGTTCTGCAGTTGCCGCACATTGCCCGCCCAGCGATTGCCCAGCAACAGCGGATGGGTCGCCACAGCCAGTTGACAGGGCGAGCGGTGAATCTGTTCGCAGGCCTGGCGCAGAAAGTGTTCGGCCAACAGCAGAATGTCCATGCCACGGTCGCGCAACGGTGGCACCAGCAAATTGAGGACGTTAAGACGGTAATACAGATCCTCACGGAAAGTCCCCTCCCTCACCATGCGCTCCAGGTCGCGGTGGGTCGCGCAGAGCACCCGCACATTGACCCGCACTTCGCGCTCGCCGCCGATACGTCGAAAGCAGCCGTCGCTGAGAAACCGCAGCAGCTTGGCTTGCAGGTACGGAGACATCTCCCCCACCTCATCGAGAAACACCGTGCCACGGTCTGCCAATTCCAGCAGCCCCGGCTTGCCGCCACGCTGGGCACCGGTAAAGGCCCCGGCGGCATAGCCGAACAACTCGCTTTCGGCCAGGCTCTCGGGCAGCGCTGCACAGTTCAAGGCCAGGAATGATGCGTCACGGCGGGCACTCATGGCATGACAGGCGTGGGCCACCAGTTCCTTGCCGGTGCCGGTTTCGCCCTGGATCAGCAGCGGCGCATCCAGGCTCGCCACTTTGTGCAGCCGCGTCTTGAGTTCTTCCAGCACAAGTGACTTGCCGAGCAATGCCTCCAGCCCTTCAGCCGGGTCGCGCAACAAGGACGCCAGCCGCTCGCCGATACGGCTCGGCGGATACAGGGTCAACAGCCCGCCCACCAGAACATCCCTGCCGCCGCTGATGGGCGTGGCATCGAGCAGCAGGTCGCGACCCTTGAAATTCACTTCGCACATGGGCAGGCGAAAGCCTTTATCGATCAGGGTACGGGCCAGGTCAGGGGCCGCGAACAGATTCGACAACGGCTCTCCGGTGGGGTCGCTGCCATAAAGATCCGTCAGCCCGGGGTTGGCCAGCAGCACGCAGCCGTCGGGATCCACCGCCATCACCGGATCGCTCATGGCGGCCAGCAAGGCCTCCAGTTGCAGGCGGCGGCGCTGGCCCGGGAGGATGTCCACCAGGTCCACAGCCTGCACCCCTGCTACCCCCAGCAAGGCGTGGTGGAGTTCCTCCAGCACTTTTTGCGACAGAGTGGGTGCATCGATATAGACATTCGGCGGGCTCATCTCCACCGCGTCCAGGTTGAGATTGCGCGCGCCCAGCAGCATCAGGATTTCCTGGGTGATGCCGACGCGGTCTTTGAAGGTAACGTGAATTCGCATGGCCTGGCACTCCCTGACAGCAAACAACGAGGGGCGGCACGCCCTGTGCCGCCCCCCGGGCAGAATCAATGTCGTGAAGCGGCCATCAGTCGGTCTGGCAAGCCAGGTCCGCAGCCTCCTGCTTGTTGCGCAGCACCGTGAGATAGCCCAGGCCCAGCACCACAAACCACACCGGCACCATGTACAGCGCCTGGCGAGTGTCATCTTCCAGCGCCAGCAAAGTCAGGATAAACACGAAGAAGGTCAGGCACACCCAGACCATGAACTTGCCACCCGGCATTTTGTACTTCGAGGCACGGTGCAGGTGATCGCGCTTTTTACGATAGGCCAGGTAGGACAGCAGGATCATGGTCCACACAAACATGAACAAGGTGGCCGATACCGTGGTGATCAGGGTGAAGGCCTCCATCAGGTTGGGCACCACATAAATCACCAGCGCGCCCGCCAACAGACAGATGCAGGAGAAGATCAGGCCATTGGACGGTACCGCACGGCTCGACAGGTTCTTGAACTTGCTCGGCGCGTCGCCATCCATTGCCAGACCGAACAGCATGCGGCTGGTGGAGAACACACCGCTGTTGGCCGAAGACGCTGCCGAGGTCAACACCACAAAATTGATGATGCCTGCGGCTGCGGGCAAACCGGCGAGCATGAACAGTTCAACGAACGGGCTTTTGTCAGCCACCACATCACGCCACGGGGTGACCGCCAGGATCGCAATCAGCGCAAACACGTAGAACATGATGATACGCAGCGGAATCGAGTTGATCGCCCGCGGCAGGTTGCGCTCCGGGTTTTTGGTCTCCGCCGCAGTGGTGCCCACCAGCTCGATGCCGACAAAGGCAAACACGGCAATCTGGAAACCGGCGAAAAAGCCCATCAGCCCATGGGGGAACATGCCGCCGTCATTCCACAGGTTGGCCAGCGATGCCGAATTGCCGGTGGGTGACTGAAACGCCGTGGTCACCATATACAGCCCGGTGCAGACCAGTGCGCAAATGGCCACGATCTTGATCATGGCAAACCAGAACTCCAGTTCGCCGAACATCTTCACCGTGATCAGGTTCAGTGACAGCAGCAACGCGACGCAGCCGATGGCAGGCAGCCATAACGGGATATCGGGGAACCAGAAATGGGTATAGCCGGAGATCGCGATCACATCGGCAATGCCGGTCACAATCCAGCAGAACCAGTAGGTCCAGCCGGTGAAGTATCCGGCCATGGGGCCCAGCAGGTCTGCGGAGAAGTCGATAAAGGATTTGTACTTGAGGTTGGACAGCAACAGCTCGCCCATGGCACGCATCACGAAAAACAACATAAAGCCGATGATCATGTAGACGAAGATGATCGAGGGACCGGCGAGGCTGATGGTCTTGCCCGAGCCCATGAACAGACCGGTACCGATGGCACCGCCAATGGCGATCAGCTGGATATGGCGATTGGACAGGCTGCGTTGCAGCTCCGGTTCCTGGGTATCAGGTCGGTGATTTTGCATGAATCATCCTCTTTATTGTTCTTGTACGGGGTCCCTGGACCAGATAAACATCATGTTTACCCAGAGCGGACAAAGGGACATGAGCACGTTCTGTGCCAGCACCGTACAAGAGGTCAAGCGGGCCGTTTATGCGCCGTGGAGTCTGTTTGTGTGTAATGGAATCACTCCACAAATAAGCGTTTGCGGGTGGTTCAGTGGAGCGCGGGTACTGTAAACCATGGTCCGACTGAAGTTGTAACGAAATCAGTACATTGGAGCGTATTCGTACCGTGGGCGGCCGAAAGTCGCTTTTATTGTGGGAGCGGGCTTACTCGCGATGGCATCACCTCAAACGACCTGCAAGGCCCCGTTGCCTGTATCGCGAGCAAGCCCGCTCCCACAGAGGATGCGCCTCAAGCGCTCCTTTTCAACGGCATGCGCAATTCAACCCGCAAACCATCGGGCTGGCTGTCGAATCTCAGTTCACAGCGGCAACGCTCGACAATCGCCTGAACAATCGCCAGGCCCAGGCCGCAGCCGTTGCTGTTGCCATTGCGCCAGAAGCGCTGGGTCATGTGTTGCAGGGTTTCGGCAGGGATACCGGGGCCGTGGTCACGGACCTGGTATTTAACCTGTGAACCTTCAACGGCCACGGTCAACTCCACCCGGGTGCCCGCCGGGGTATGACGCAAGGCGTTGTCCAGCAAGTTGCGCAGCGCAGCGATGGCCAGTACCGAAGGCACTTCAAGCGCCGTGTCCGGCAGGTCGGGCGGCAGCTGCAGGCAGATACGCTCACCATCGCCAGCCGCCGCATCGTGCACCGCGAAATGCGCCACCTGTGCGGCCGAACAATTGACCCCGTCGTCAAACGACAGGCTGCCCTCGACCCGCGCCAGCAACAGCAATTGCTCCAGGGTGCGGTGCAGGCGGTCGGCACCGGCCTCGGCATGGGCCAGTGACTGTTCGCGGGCCTCGCCGTCGGTCATGCGCGCCACTTGCAGGTGGGTCTTGATCGCGGTCAGCGGGCTGCGCAGCTCGTGGGCCGCATCGCCGGTCAGGCGGCGTTCACGCTCGATGGTCTTGGCGATACGGGCAAACAGCTGGTTCTGTGAATCGAGCAGCGGTTTCAGTTCGCCGGGCAACGGTGAAATGTGCAACGGCTGCAACGAATCGGCATCACGGCGCATCAGGGCATCGCGCATGCGATTGAGTGGCGCCAGCCCCTGGCCGATCCCCAGCCACAGCAGCAGCAAGCAGACGATCAATGCCATGCCCACCGGCACCGAGGCCGCCAGCAGCACCGACAGGTTCAAGGCCTCGCGCTCGACCTGGCGATCGGCCGTGGTGATACGCACATCGCCACGGTCCAGGGTGAAAGTACGCCAGGTCGCGCCATCGATGACCTGATCATGGAAACCCGCCGCCTGGGATTGCATCGGCTGGTCAGGGTTGTTGTGGCTGCGGGCCAGAACCTCGCCGCGCAGCGAACTGACCTGGCAGGCCATGCCGCCAGGTATGGTCAGTTGCTCGGCACTGAAATGGGTGCCCTCGCCCTTGACCGGCAATTGCGGCAGCTGCTCCAGCAACCCGGCGACCATGCGAGCCGAGGCCACCAGGCGCTGGTCGAGGGAGAACATCATCTGCTGACGCAGGTCGCTGAGCATCCAGGCTGCAGCCAGAGCCCACACCAGCACAAACGCCGAACCGATGGTCAGGCTCAGACGCAGACGCAAGCTCATCGTGCTTCGGACTCTGCGCTGTCGGCCGGGCCCAGGCGATAGCCCAGGCCACGCACGGTCTCAACGATACCGTTACCCAATTTGCGTCGCAGATGATGGATATGCACGTTCAAGGCGTTGCTTTCCAGCTCGTCGCCAAAACCATAGATGCTGTCCTTGAGTTGCTCGCTGGACAGCACCCGTCCACGGTTGTGCAGCAAGGCTTGCAGCAGCGCCTGCTCGCGACGGGACAAGTCCACCGGCTGGCCGCCCAGAAGGGTCACGCGGCTGCTGGGGTCGTAGGTCAGGCTGCCGTGCTCGATCAGGTTGACGCTGCGCCCGGCCACCCTGCGCAACAAGGTATGCAGGCGGGCAGCGAGTTCACGCAGGTCGAAGGGCTTGAGCAGGTAGTCATCGGCACCGGCCTGCAGGCCGTCGACACGGTCGGTGACCGAGTCACGGGCGGTCAGGATCAGCACCGGCAACTCAAGGCCCTGCTGGCGCAACTGCTGCAGCAGCTTGAGGCCATCTTCATCGGGCAGGCCCAGGTCGAGCACCATGACGTCGAACTCGGCAGCCTTGAGCATGGCCCGTGCTGCGGCGGCGGTACTCACATGCTCAACCGTCAGCCCCTGTGCCGTCAGCCCGGCCTTGATGCCGCTGGCAATCAGTTCGTCGTCTTCGCAAACCAGTACATGCATGCTGATACCCGCGTAAATAAGCCGATTAAAAGGTCATGGGATTAAGGCCCGATTATGCCTGGGCAAACCGTGGCTCGTGGCACTGTGCGCGGTGCGGATAGTGCCTATTTATGTAACGCACTCGCACTCCAATCCATCCCTAAGCTGGAGATCGCCTCGCCAACAACCTGAAGGAACTTCACATGCTGGCACCCAGTGATGAGTTTTCGTGGCTCTTCGAAGGGCTCCCCACCTACACCACACTTCATCAAAAAGGCATGCGTCTTTACGACCTTGGCGCCTTTGAACATGCCCGGCAGTTTTTGCAATTACCCGCGACGGTGGGCGATGCCGAGGCTCAGTTTGCACTGGCCAGCATCATCGAGCATAGCCCTACTGAAATCTCGTCCCAGATCACCACGCTCAGGCGACAAATTGCAGGGATAACGCAAATCAGTCGCCAGAAAGAGCATCACTGGCACCTGGTAACACAGGCCTCACAGATGATCGAAAGGCTGCAGATCACCCTCAAGGCGCAGTATATGCCCCTCTACGAGGCTGCCGCGGAGCACGGCAATATTGACGCGATGCTGCGTCTGGGCGGCGATGCGTGGAACGCAAAAGTACGCGCACAGCTCGAAAGCGGCTTGCGAGTCCATACCCCCGAAGCACTGCTGGACATGTATGCCTTGACCAGGGATCTGAACTGGCTAAAGCATTCGGCGGCATCAGGACATGCCATCGCTCAATACTTGCTGGCAACCCTCTACGATAAAAACCCAACAATGCTGGCCAGCGCCGAGGATCCCCAAGAAGTCATCTATGAACTGATCAGCAGCTCAGCCTATGGTGGATATCCTCCTGCCATGAACTGGTTTGCGAACCGCATTGAAAACCGCCGGAACTTTGCGCTTATTCAACACTGGATACTCAAGGAAGCCCAGGCCGGCAGCATCAATGCTGTCCAGCAATATGGCCTGGCCCTGACCGGCATGAACAGCGATGGCACCCATAACGATATCGTCAGCGGTTTCGAAGCCGATTACACAGGGGGGTATGCCCTGTTATGGCTGGTCAACCAGGTAAAGGGCCGGGGGAGCAATCCCTATAATATCCAGGACAAACTCCATCATCTTGAGTCGGAGCTGGGCCCGGCCCAAGTCATTACCGCCAAAGAGATTGCCCATGAGTGGCGTGAGCACTACCCGCTGCTGTCCGAATTCCGCCTGCGCGCCTGCTTGCTCTAAGCCCTCAACCGGCTTGAACCTCTCGCGTATTAACACTCGGTTAATCAACGCCCGCCAAGGTGTGGCGTATCCGTACACTCCAAGGTTGGGCGCATGTCTCGTTTGTTTTTCTTTCTCCTGCTGCTGGTCGCCGGTTTTAGCCAGGCGCATGCCAATGAAGATCCGTTTGCACAAAAGCCGGACTTCCTTCCGGTCGCCAAGGCGTTTGTGTTCAGCAGCGAAGATCTGCCCTCTGGTGAAACCCGCCTGCAGTGGAAAATAGCCGACAAGTACTATCTGTATAAAAAGCGCTTCAAGTTTGACGGGCTGGATGCCGCACACACACCCGAGTTGCCTAAAGGGCTGGAACACAGCGATGAGTTTTTTGGCGCCACAGAGGTGTATCGCGACAACGTTGCGCTAGTGATTCCGGCAGGTGCCAGCGGTCAGGTCAAGGTCAGCTGGCAAGGCTGCGCCGATGCCGGCCTGTGCTATCCGCCACAAAGCCGGACCATCGATTTGGGCGGCATGCAGTCTGCCGCAGCGCAGGGTCAGGCCCAGGACCAGTCGCTGGCGGCCACCTTGCAGCAGCGCTCCCTGGGCTGGAGCCTGCTGCTGTTCTTCGGCCTGGGCCTGCTGCTGGCCTTTACGCCTTGCTCGCTGCCCATGCTGCCGATTCTGGCCGGGCTGGTGGTGGGCAGTGGCGCCACGGCCGGGCGCGGTTTTGCCGTGGCCGGCAGTTATGTGATCAGCATGGCGCTGGTGTATGCCGGGCTGGGCGTGCTGGCGGCCCTGCTCGGCGCCAACTTGCAGGCGTTGCTGCAACAACCCTGGTTGCTGGGTAGTTTTGCTGCCCTGTTCGTAGTGCTGGCACTGCCAATGTTCGGTTTTTTTGAACTGCAACTGCCTGCCGGCCTGCGTGACCGCCTGGAAAGCGCCGGGCGTGGCCGCAAGGGCGGCAGCTTGCTGGGTGCGGGTATTCTGGGTGCCCTCTCTGGCCTGCTGGTGGGCCCCTGCATGACCGCACCGCTGGCCGGTGCCCTGTTGTATATCGCGCAAAGCGGCAACGCCGTTGAAGGTGGCCTGGTGCTGTTTGTGATGGGCCTGGGCATTGGCGTGCCGTTGTTGCTGCTGGTCACCGTGGGCAGCCGTTTCCTGCCCAAGCCCGGTGCGTGGATGAACCTGATGAAAGGCCTGTTCGGCTTTTTGTTCCTGGGTACTGCGCTGTTGCTGGTACGCCCGGTCCTCGATGAATCCTTGTGGGTCGGTTTGTGGGGCGTGCTGCTGGTCGTTCTGGCGTCCAGCCTGTGGCAACAGGCACAGGCATTCCTTCGCGCCAAACCGCTGTTCCGCCCGCTCAGCCTGCTGGCCGGCCTGTGGGGCAGCCTGTTGCTGGTGGGAGCGGCCGGGGGCGGGACCGAGCTGTGGCAACCGCTGCAGGTGTATACCGCCACAACCGTGGCGGGGAGCACGACAAACTCCGCCCATGACGCCTTTATCACCCTCAAGGACCCGGCCAGCCTGGACCGCGAGCTGGCAGATGCCAAGGCAGCAGGTCAATGGGTGATGCTCGACTACTACGCAGACTGGTGCGTGTCATGCAAGGTCATGGAGAAGCAGGTATTTGCCAAACCCCAGGTGATGGATGCCCTGCAAGGCGTGCGCCTGTTGCGTCTTGACGTGACCGCCGATAATGTCGCCAGCCGCGAGCTGCTCAGCCGCTATCAAGTACCCGGCCCGCCCAGTTTTGTCTGGATCGGCCCCAATGGTGTTGAGCGGCGCGGACAACGCATCACTGGCGAAGTCAACGCCCAGACCTTTTTGAATAACTGGAACGCCACTCGGGAACTCCTCTAAATGCTGACCCTGACCATCGGTTCGTTTGCGCTGGCCATCAACCACTTGCTGCTGATACTGGCCCTTGCCCTGGCGACACTGGTGGGGTGGCGTGTGGCCAAACGCGGTGGTGAAAACCCCGAATCAGTGCTGTTCAGCCTGTTCTTACTGGGTTTGCTGAGCGCACGCATCGGCTTTGTGCTCAGCTACTGGCGCTACTTCAAGGACGACCCGCTGCAAATTCTCGACCTGCGCGATGGCGGTTTTTTACTGTGGCCGGGGTTGGTGGCGGTACTGCTGGGTGGGCTTATCTGGGGCTGGCGCCGCGTCGGTTTGCGTCGCCCGCTGGGTTGGGGGCTGGCCAGCGGGCTGGCGTTCTGGCTGCTGGCCAGCCTGTCGTCCAGCCTTTACGAAAAAGGCACGCGCCTGCCGGAAATGGTATTGCGCAATGCCAATGGCGAGTCGGTGCAGTTGAGCAGCTATCAGGGCGGCCCGCTGGTGATCAATCTGTGGGCCACCTGGTGCCCGCCGTGCCGGCGCGAAATGCCGGTGCTGCAAAACGCCCAGCATCAACATCAAAACGTGACCTTCCTGTTCGTCAATCAGGGCGAGAGCATGCAGAGCGTCAGCACCTTCCTTGAAACCCAGGGTCTGAACCTCAGCAACGTGCTGTTCGACAGCGGCGGCCAGTTGGCACAAAAAGTCGGTTCGATGGCCCTGCCGACTACGCTGTTCTACAGCGCTGATGGTCGACTGCTGGGCAGTCATTTGGGCGAGCTGTCAAAAGCCAGTCTGGCCCGGGCCATGGAGCCTTTCAATCTGAACCATTCAATGTCGGCCCAACAGGTCGACCCTGCAAGGAATGAGCAAAAATGTTTAACCGCAAACTGCTAACCCTGGGCATGGCCTCCCTGCTGGGAGCTGCGCTCCTGCAATCGCCTGTATTGCAGGCAGAAGAGCTGCCGCCGGCGATCAAGAAGATTGAAGCCAAGGGTGCAAAAATCATTGGCAGCTTCGATGCTCCCGGCGGCTTGCGTGGCTATGCCGCCCAGTACCAGAACCGTGGCATGGCGCTGTACCTGACCCAGGACGGTAACGTTCTGGTGGGTAATTTGTATGATGCCGACGGCAAAGACCTGAGCCTGGCGCCGCTGCAAAAGCTGGTGTACGAGCCGATGGCCAAGCAGGTCTGGGGCGAAATGGAGAAGAGCAACTGGATTGCCGACGGCAAGGCGAATGCACCGCGTATCGTGTACTTGTTCAGCGACCCCAACTGCCCGTACTGCAACATGTTCTGGGAGCAGGCCCGCCCTTGGGTTGACTCGGGCAAAGTGCAATTGCGCCATATCATGGTGGGCATCATCCGCGAAGACAGCCCGGCCAAATCTGCCGCCCTGCTGGCCGCCAAGGACCCGCAGCAAGCCCTGCACGAACACGAAAAAGCCGGCAAGGCCAGTAGCCTCAAGCCCCTGGCCAAAATCCCGGCTGACATTCAAGCCAAGCTCGATGCCAATGCCAAGTTGATGGAAGAGCTGGACGTGGCCGCCACCCCGGCCATTTTCTACCAGGACGCACAAGGCAACCTGCAACAGCAGCAAGGCGCGCCATCGCCGGAGAAACTGGTCCAGATCCTGGGGCCCAAGTAAAACCCGAGGGCTGCGATCGCGCTACAAAGCGTTCGCAGCCCACGCCGATGCTGGCGTGAGGCATGTCTCAGTTCACCACCTGCAGCGCTATTAATTCTATTTCTCAATTGACAATCATTATCATTAAGCCTAGCTTGTGAACAGCTGTGTAGGACGCTTCCCACGAAGAGGTCCTCACTCACTCATTCGCAGCAGGTGATCTCCATGACGGAACCAATGTCCACAGGCAAGTGCGACTCACCCCTACTTCAAGCCTTTGTTGATAACCGACTGGTCCTGGTCAAAATCGCAGCCCGCATAACGGGCTGCCGATACCGGGCTGAAGATGTGGTTCAGGATGCCTTCTTCCGTTTGCAGTCCGCACCGCAGATCACTTCATCGTTCAAGGCACAACTGAGCTACCTGTTCCAGATCGTGCGTAACCTGGCAATTGACCACTACCGCAAGCAGGCGCTGGAGCAAAAATACTCCGGCACCGAAGAAGAAGGCATGAACGTGGTGATCCACGGCGCCTCCCCGGAAACCTCGCTGATCAATTTCTCGACTCTGGAACATATCGCGGTGGCACTCACCGAGCTGCCAAGCCGTACCCGTTATGCCTTCGAGATGTATCGCCTGCATGGCGTACAGCAAAAAGATATTGCCAAGGAACTGGGCGTATCTCCCACCCTGGTCAACTTCATGATCCGCGATGCCCTGATCCATTGCCGCGCAGTGTCGGGCACCCACGCAGATACCTACGCGCGGCGTTGATACAACCGGGCTTGCACCTTCCTACATCTCAACCACGGCAATTTTGTAAGGCGCAAAAATCGCCTTCAACTGGCCGTTGTCGCGCAGCTTTTGCAGCATTTGTGCAAACTGCTGACTCTGGATCGGTGCCTGTGGCCGCAACAGGGCGAAGTGACGATAAGTCTGATCGATACGCTCTGACACCATCACCATCACCTTCGCCTTGGCCTGCGGGTCGCAGCCCAGCATGTCGATCAGGTTGGAACGTGTCATCAAGGCAATATCCGCCCGCCCCCTCAAGACCATAAATAAATTGCTTTCGTGGGAATAGGTCAGGGTTGCGCCGAAGGTCTCGGTGAGAAATTTCGGCGAGGCGTTGAACCCGGCAAAAGCATAGTGATAGCCGCTATACAGGGCGAGGCGCTTGCCCTTGAGGTCATCAAAATAGCCTTGTTCACGGTCAGGATGCTGCCGGGCAACAAACACTTCAGCGTCTTCCAGGCCCATATCAACTGCAGCATAGGAGAACGCCTGCCAGCCCCAGGCCGGGTTCTCGAACATCAGCATGTCCACCCGCCCACGCTCGAAGTCACGCACACGCCGGGCAATGGAACTGGGCACAAGGACAAAGCGGTAGTCGCCTTGCAACTGGTTGAGAGCTGCAAGCAGTTGCGACAACAGGCCCGTGTCGGTGCCGCGCTCGGGACGTACGATATAAGGCGGAAAGTGCGCAGCTCCAACCCTGATTTCCTGAATCGCCCACACCGGTGCCAGCCAGCCCATTCCCAGGGTCAGCAACAGGCTGTGGGCCAATTGAATTGGCGAACACTTCAAAACCATACACACCTGACGCCGTTCATGGCTGGAACTTATTGATCGACACACGACCTGAGATCGGGCACGCACACCATTAAAGCGCATATAGACTAGCAAGCAAGGGGTCGACTGGCCCACTACAAAATAAGCACCGTGCTCAGTGTTTTAGCTACGCTCCAACTTCAACGCCGATGCTGTTAAAGGAAGCTGCACATGCCTCACTGGCTGGTAATTGACCTGGAAGCCACTACCGATGATGGCGGCTGGCCCCTGGAGGAAATGGAAGTGATCGAAATCGGCGCCAGCGTGGTCACCCGCGCAGGTCGTGAGGTGGATCATTTTCAGCGATTTATTCGCCCGCAACGTCGTCCGCTGTTGACCCCTTTCTGTCGGCAACTGACCCGTATCACCCAGGCCAAGATTGATGCCGCTGCATCGATGCCTTTGGTTTGGGAGCAATTTGAACGCTGGCTCGGCCAGCACCTGCCCAAGCTTGAAGGCTGGGCCAGCTGGGGCGAGTACGACCGAAAACAACTGGAACAGGAATGGCAGCACAAACAACTGCACAGCGCCCTGCAGCAATTGCCGCATATGAACCTCAAGCAGCAATTTGCCAGGGCCCGCCAGTTAAAGCAGCCGCTGGGCCTGAACAGCGCGTTGCAACTGGCCGGAATGCAATTCAATGGTCAACAGCACCGGGCCCTGGAAGATGCCCGTAATACTGCGCGTTTATTGCCCCTGGTGCTCAAGGGGTGACGGCCATAAAAGGGCGTGACGGGATAAAACCGCTTCTGCATACTGGCCAGCCCTTTTTAGCCCATTCCGAGGAATCGCCATGTTTAAAGTCAACGAATACTTCGACGGCACCGTCAAGTCGATTGCCTTCGCCCAAACCGAAGGCAAGGCCACCATTGGCGTCATGGCTGCAGGTGAATACGAGTTCGGCACCGCCGAGCGTGAAATCATGCACGTGGTCTCGGGCGAGCTGAGCGTCAAGTTGCCGGGCAGCAGCGAATATGAAACCTTCAAGACCGGCAGCCAGTTCAACGTGCCGGCCAACAGCAAGTTTCAGCTCAAGGTCGCAGTGGATACCGCCTACCTGTGTGAGTACCGCTAAATCTCCCTCTGGCAGCAACTGTCTTGATGCTGCCATGTGGGAGCGGGCTTGCTCGCGATACAGACGACCCGGTCTGTCTGTTGAATCGCGTTGATACCATCGCGAGCAAGCCCGCTCCCACAGCTACACCCCTACGTTGAACTGCAACGCCGCCAACCGTGCATACAGCGGGTTGGCGGCGATTAATTGGGCATGGGTGCCGATGGCGACCAGCTTGCCCTGATCCATTACCGCGATACGATCAGCGTTTTGCACGGTGGCCAGACGGTGGGCAATCACCAGCGTGGTACGGCCTTGCATCAGGCTCGGCAAAGCCTGCTGGATCAGATGCTCGCTTTGGGCATCCAGGGCACTGGTGGCCTCATCCAGCAACAGGATCGGCGCATCCACCAGCAACGCCCGGGCAATCGCCAGACGCTGGCGTTGACCGCCCGACAAGCCCAGGCCGCCATCACCCAAGTGGGTTTTGTAACCCTCGGGCATTTGCAGGATAAAGTCGTGGCCGTGGGCAATTCGCGCCGCAGCCTGGACCTGCTCATCGCTGGCCCCGGCATTGCCATACCGGATGTTGTCTTCAATGGTGCCGAAAAACAGCGCAGGTGTTTGCGACACCAGAGCAAAACAACGACGCAGGTCTTGCGGGTCAAGCTGAGTGATCGGCTGCCCTTCAAGCAGGATTTGCCCTTGTTGCGGATCGTAAAAGCGCAGCAACAAGTCGAACAATGTTGACTTGCCCGCCCCGGAAGGGCCGACCAGCGCCAGGGTTTCTCCCGCATTGATCGTCAGGCTCAGGCCATCGATCGCATGGCTTTCGGGCCGTGAAGGGTAAGAAAAGCGCAAGTTTTCAAGCTGCAAATTGTCCTTCACCCGTGCGGGTAACACGCGCAAATCCGTGCTCGGTGGCAGGATCATGCTTTTCGCCTGCAACAGCTCGGCAATTCGCTCGGCCGCGCCCGCCGCCTGTTGCAACTCGCCAATCACTTCGCTCAGGGTGCCGAATGCGCTGCCCACCACCAGGCTGTAAAACACAAAGGCGGCCAGCTCGCCGCCGGTGATGCGCCCGGCGATCACGTCCATGCCGCCGACCCACAGCATCACCCCCACGGCGCCCAGCACCAGCAAGATCACCAGCGTGATCAACCACGCCCGTTGCAGGATGCGTTTGCGGGCAGTGGCAAACGCCTGCTCCACGGTACTGGCAAAGCGTTGCTGGTCTTGCTGTTGATGGTTATAAGCCTGCACCGTCTTGATCTGGCCCAGGGCCTCGGCGACATAACTGCCGACATCAGCGATACGGTCCTGGCTCTGGCGCGACAGACTGCGCACCCGGCGACCAAAAAACAGGATGGGCACCAGCACCAGAGGCAAGGCCACCACCACGATACTGGTGAGCTTGGGGTTGGTGACAAACAACAGCACCACGCCGCCGATCACCATCAGGCTGTTGCGCAGGAACAACGACAGCGATGAACCGATCACCGACTGCAGCAAGGTCGTATCCGTGGTCAGCCGCGACTGGATTTCCGAGCTGCGGTTGTTCTCGTAGAACCCCGGGTGCAGACCGATCAGGTGATTGAACACCTGGCGCCGAATATCGGCGACCACCCGCTCACCGATCCATGACACCAGGTAAAAGCGCACGAAAGTGCCCACTGATAAGCCCAGCACCAGCAACAGAAAAAAGCCGATGGACTGGTTTAGCAAATGCGCTGACTGGGTCATGAAACCCTTGTCGACCAATAGACGAATACCCTGCCCCATCGACAAGGTAATACCCGCCGTAACAATCAGCGCCAGCAGGGCGCCAAGAGCCGGCCAACGATAGGGTGCAATAAAATGCGCTGCCAGACGAATGGCGCGGCGATGACGGGAAGAAAGCATGGGAGGGTATCCGCAGTGAGGATCAGCATAAAAAGCCTTACACAGCCTACAACGAAGTTCGCCTAAAACCGGTAAATCTTTCTCACTCGTTTTGAATATGACCTGTCACCACAAACCCTAGACAGTAATGTTCTAAAGTCGGGCTGGAAGTTTCAGGATATTTCTGTTGGACTGGGGTGGTCGCCAAGTTTGTAACAGCTTGGTCATTAAACGGATCTACAGTAGCGCTACACCCTGATGAGGAGACAGGCCATGGATTTGCAACAGAACGCTCAAGCCGTACCGGTGATTCGTACCCAGCCACAGCAATCTCTGGGGTGCGCGTTTATCGACGAAAATGGTCAGGAGATCCTGATCACCGAGGCGATGATTCAGGACGCCTGCCATGAGCTGGAGCAACGCCTGGTCACGCCATCACGCAAGGGCTGATCCTTGCCAACAAGACCCTGTACATGATTAAACAGCATTCGCGTCACTGACCGGCCTTACTGCGTAGGGCCGGTTTTTTTAGGCCTGCACATTCAGACCGGCACGGCGCCCAAGGCTTTTACCAGTTGCTTCAGGGCCACTGAATCACCCGCGATATGCACCGGCAAGCCTTCAATTTCGCGGCGAATCGGGTAGTTTTTGCGCAGTCCGTCGAATGCCAGCTTTTGCTCCTGGACGGTTCCACTCAAACTGCGGCGAAAGTCGGCATCGTCACGGCGCGGGTCGTACACACCGCGACAGAGCATGGCCAGGGCCCATGCCGGGTCGCTGTCAGCACTCAGTTCAACCTTGGCCAGCCAGGGGGACGGCAGCAGGTCGGCCAGTTTGACTTCAGGGCTATGCCCCAGAAAATCGCACAATGCCTGATAAATCTGTGCCGTACCCCGCTGTTTGCCATCCAGGCTGTAGCCGGCAATATGCGGGGTGGCCAGCACGCACAGATCCGCCAGTTCGCGGTCTACTTGCGGCTCACCCTCCCATACATCGAGTACCGCTTGCAGATCATCCCGGCGGGTCAAAACTTCACGCAGCGCGGCATTATCCACCACCGGGCCGCGGCTGGCGTTGATCAGCCAGGTACCCGGTTTCAGCTGTTCCAGCCGCTGCTGATCAAGCAGATGCCAGGTCGGGTAATCGCCGGTCCTGTCCAGCGGCGTATGCAGGCTGAGTACATCGCACTGCTCGATCACGTGCTCAAGGCTGACATAGTCACCGCCCTCGGCCGCCGCCCGCACCGGGTCGCAAACCAGCACATTGAAGCCCAGTGAACGCAAGACGTTGACCAGGCGACCGCCCACTTCACCGGCACCAATCACGCCGTAGGTGCGCTGGGTCAAGTCGGCGCCTTCGATTTCAGCCAGCGTCAGCAGGCTGCCGAGCACGTAGTCCACGACGCCACGGGCATTGCAGCCAGGAGCACTGGACCAGTGGATACCAGACTGCTGGAAGTAATCCAGCGCCAGGTGATCAGTGCCGATGGTGCAGGTTCCGACAAACCGCACTGCACTGCCTTCGAGCAGCTCGCGGTCCACTTTGGTCACCGAGCGCACCAGCAAAACATCGGCATCGTGAACGTCTGCACGGTTGATCTGGCGCCCCGGCAAGCGGCGTATTTCACCGAAGTCAGCAAAAAATTCTTCGATCAGCGGAATATTTTCATCAGCAACAATCAACATGGCAGGCTCCTTTCGCGGAGTGGCAGTGTAGGCGTTGTTACGCGCAATGGGCCAGCCGGGTGTGCAGGTACTTGCGGGCACGCTTACAAAGGGCCTACAACTCGCTATTAACTGACCACATGGTCAGGCGTACAATCCCCGGCTTTGCGCGTTTAACCCTGTGGATACAAGCCAGTGAACTCTGTGACTCACCCCCCCTCTTCCCTCCCTGTCAGCCGCCCGGCCCGGGTACGCACCGAGGTGCGCGCGCTGTTGGCGCTGGCATTTCCCATCATCATTTCGCAGATCGCAACCACGGCCATGGGTTTTGTCGATGCCGTGATGGCCGGGCGCGTGGGCCCTAGGGATCTGGCCGCCGTGGCACTGGGCAACTCGATCTGGGTTCCGGTGTTTTTGTTGATGTCCGGCATTCTGCTGGCGACCACGCCCAAGGTCGCCCAGCGGTTTGGCGCCAATGCACACGGCGAAATCGGCCCCATCGTACGCCAGGCACTGTGGCTGGCACTGATTACCGGCCTGTGCGCAGCGTTGATCCTGATCGCGGCCGAGCCGCTATTGCATCTGATGAAGGTCGACCCTGAGCTGATCACCCCCAGCATGGGTTACCTGCACGGGATCGCCAGCGGCATGCCCGCCGTGGGGCTGTATTGCGTGTTGCGTAATTTCAGCGATGGCCTGGGAAAAACCCGGCCAAGCATGATCCTGGGGCTCAGTGCCCTGGCACTGAATATCCCGATCAACTACATCTTCATCTATGGCCACTTTGGCGTCCCGGCCATGGGCGGCGTGGGCTGCGGCTGGGCCACGGCCATTGTGATGTGGTTTATGGCTCTGGGCATGGTGGTCTGGACGTTCAGAGGGGCCATCTACCAGTCGAGTAAGGTCTACAGCCATTTTGAATGGCCAAAATGGGCGATCCTCAAGCGTTTGCTCAGTGTGGGCTTGCCGATTGGCATCGCAGTCTTTGCCGAATCGAGCATTTTTGCGGTGATTGCGCTGTTGATCGGCAGTTTGGGGGCCACGGTGGTGGCGGGCCATCAAATCGCCCTGAACTTCAGTTCACTGGTCTTTATGATTCCATACTCACTGGGTATGGCGATTACCGTGCGCGTGGGTCAGGCCCTGGGCCGCCAGCAACCGCGCGAGGCACGCTTTGTAGCGGGCGTGGGCATGGGTACCGCACTGGTCTGGGCGGCGATTTCCGCCAGTCTGATTCTGTTGTTGCGTGAGCAGATTGCCACCGTCTACACCGCCGATCCCATGGTGATCGAGGTGGCGACCATGCTGTTGATGTTTGCTGCGCTGTATCAGTTCTCGGACGTGATCCAGGTCACCGCTGCCGGTGCCCTGCGCGGTTATCAGGACACACGAGTGACGATGATCCTGACCCTGTTTGCCTACTGGGGGATTGGTTTGCCGGTGGGCTACGCCCTGGGGCTGACCGACTGGTTCGGCCCGGCCAATGGCCCGAGCGGGCTATGGCAGGGCTTGATCGTTGGCCTGACCTGCGCGGCACTGATGCTGGGTGTGCGGTTGGCGCGCAGTGCGAAAAAACATATCCGCCGCCGCACATAAATGCGGTGGCAGCGGGCTTGCCCGCGATGGCATCAGCGTGGTTTGCCTGACAGACCGTGGCGCCTGCATCGCGATGCAAGCCCGCTCCCACAAGACCGGCGCAATTGCTATGGGCGCCGTCAATCCTGCTTCTTGCGGATCCAGTACAGGTACGTGCCCGCCTCTTCCTGCTGGCCCACCAGTTCATGGTCCAGAAACACGCAGAACTTGGGAATGTCGCGGCGGGTCGAAGGATCCGTCGCAATGACTTTCAACAAGCCACCCGGCGCCAGGTCGCGAATATATTGGTGCAGCATCATCACCGGCTCCGGGCAGTTCAGGCCGGTAGCGTCCAGGGTGCCGTCAACCGGCAGGTCGGTAAAACTCATCACTTACTCCCCGATCAGCGAGATTTGGTTTTTTTAACGTCCAGTCGACGCAAATGGCAGGTCACTTCTTCACGGTCGTGGTACAGCTGCTTGCAGCCGATTTCAACCTGAATGCCGCGTGCCTTGAAACCGTCTGCAATACGGTCGAGCAAACGGCGTACTTCGGCGTAACGCTGTTTCATCGGCAGCTTCAAGTTGACTACCGCTTCACGGCAATGACCTTCACCAATCCACTCTTCGAGCATGGCCGCATTGCGCGCCGGTTTCTCCACAATATCGCAGACCATCCAGTCCACCGGCTGCTTGGGCTTGAAGGTAAAGCCATCGGCCATCAAGTGCTGCACCAGACCGGTATCCATCAGGCTTTCAGCCATAGGGCCATTGTCGATGGCAGTCACGATCATGCCACGGTTGACCAGTTGCCAGGTCCAGCCACCCGGCGCAGCGCCAAGGTCAACACCGGTCATGTCGCTGTGCAGGCGCTCGTCCCACTGGTCGCGGGGGATAAAATGGTGCCAGGCCTCTTCAAGCTTGAGGGTTGAACGGCTAGGCGCTTCGCGGGGGAATTTCAGGCGCGGGATGCCCATGGGCCACATGGCCGAGTTGTTGGCCGGGGCCAGGCCAAGAAACACTTCACGACCACTTTTAAACGTCAGCAGCAGGCGCGGTTTGCTCCCGTCCTCTTCTTCAGTCAGTTTGCCGGCCTTGATCAGCGCTTTGCGCAGATGACCGTCGAACTTTTTGCAGAAGTTGGACAGTTCCTTGCCGTCATTGGTGTCGACGATTTCCAGCCACAGGCTGCCACACACCGGGAAGTCGGCCATGTGTTCGAGGATCACGCTGATCCGGTCGGTCTCCGGCAGCTCGACAAAGCCGCCACGAGCCCATTGACGCGGGAAAATCAGTTCGGCAAAACGCAAGCTGTTCATCAGCCGTTCAGCGCCGCCCTCTTCAGTGCACACAAACTCGGCACAGGCAGTGCCAGGCTTGGCCTTGGCGTAGCCAGCCACATTAAGGCGGGCGGCGTGCTCGGCGATTTCCGAGCAGACTTCGCCTTCAAACCCGGGCCGGCAGTGCATAAAAACGGTGTTCATTGAATTACTCCTGGGCAGCAGGCAGGAATTGCCCGGCTGCGCATCCTTGATTTGGCGCAAGGACTGTCACGAAAAGGTCGGCATGATAGCCGAGTTCGGAACCTTGAACCCGCATAGACAGTCCAGTTATTAGCCACAGCCCCTAATCAGAGCTAGGTTAGAAGCTCTGCTTGTGCCACGTGATCCGTCTAAAGGAGTCATTTCATGTCCTCCCTCGATAGCCTGAACACCCTAGCCACACTAAAAGTCGACGATAAGACTTATCACTATTTCAGCCTTGCCCTCGCCGCCAAATCACTCGGCGATTTGAGCAGGCTACCCATGTCACTCAAAGTGCTGCTGGAAAACCTGCTGCGCTGGGAAGACGGTAAAACCGTCACCGAGCCCGACCTCAAAGCTCTGGCCGCCTGGCTCAAGGCACGGCGCAGCGACCGGGAAATCCAGTACCGCCCTGCGCGGGTGCTGATGCAGGACTTCACCGGCGTACCGGCAGTGGTCGACCTGGCCGCCATGCGCGCCGCCATGGCCAAAGCCGGGGGTGATCCGCAACGTATCAACCCGCTGTCCCCCGTGGACCTGGTAATTGACCACTCGGTGATGGTCGACCGGTTTGCCAGCGCCAGCGCCTTCGAGCAAAACGTCGATATAGAGATGGAGCGCAACGGCGAACGCTATGCGTTTTTACGCTGGGGTCAAAATGCCTTCGATAATTTCAGCGTGGTCCCACCCGGTACCGGGATTTGCCATCAGGTGAACCTGGAATACCTGGGCCGCACGGTCTGGACCAAGGATGAAGACGGCCGCACCTACGCCTTCCCCGACACCCTGGTAGGCACCGACTCCCATACCACCATGATCAATGGCCTGGGTGTGCTGGGCTGGGGCGTGGGCGGCATTGAAGCCGAAGCGGCCATGCTGGGCCAGCCCGTGTCGATGCTGATCCCCGAAGTCGTGGGCTTCAAGCTCAGCGGCAAGCTCAAAGAAGGCATCACCGCCACCGACCTGGTGCTGACCGTGACGCAAATGCTGCGCAGCAAGGGTGTGGTCGGCAAGTTCGTAGAATTCTATGGCGATGGCCTGGCGGATCTGCCGCTGGCCGACCGTGCCACGCTTGCCAATATGGCCCCGGAATACGGCGCCACCTGCGGGTTTTTCCCGGTGGATGAGATCACCCTGGATTACCTGCGTCTTTCAGGCCGCCCAGAGGCCACAGTCAAACTGGTCGAGGCTTACTGCAAGGCCCAAGGGCTATGGCGGGTCGCAGGCCAGGAGCCGGTTTTCAGCGAAACCCTGGCTCTGGACATGGGCACCGTCGAAGCCAGCCTGGCCGGGCCAAAACGACCGCAAGACCGGGTTGCACTGCCCGATGTCGGGCAATCTTTCGACGACTTTCTCAGCCTGCAATTCAAGCCGGCCACTAAAAAAGAGGAAGGTCGCCTCGAAAGCGAAGGTGGCGGCGGTGTTGCCGTGGGCAATGCCGACTTGATCGGTGAAGCGGACTACAGTTACGAAGGCCATACCTATCGCCTGAAAAACGGCGCTGTGGTGATTGCCGCCATTACTTCCTGCACCAACACCTCGAACCCCAGTGTGATGATGGCTGCAGGCCTGGTGGCAAAAAAAGCCGTCGAAAAAGGCCTGACACGCCAACCGTGGGTCAAGACGTCGCTGGCACCGGGCTCCAAGGTAGTCACCGATTACTACGCGGCCGCCGGCCTGACCCCGTACCTCGACCAATTGGGCTTTGCCCTGGTGGGCTATGGCTGCACCACCTGTATCGGCAATTCCGGGCCACTGCCCGAGCCGATCGAAAAGGCCATTACCCAGTCCGACCTGACCGTGGCTTCAGTGCTGTCTGGCAACCGCAACTTTGAGGGGCGCGTGCATCCGCTGGTGAAAACCAACTGGCTGGCCTCGCCACCCCTGGTGGTGGCCTATGCCCTTGCGGGCACAGTACGCATTGATATCAGCCGTGAACCGCTGGGGACCGGAAAAGACGGCAAACCGGTGTACCTGCGCGATATCTGGCCCAGCCAGAAAGAAATCGCCGACGCCGTGGCCCAGGTGACCACAGGCATGTTCCACAAGGAATACGCCGAGGTGTTTGCCGGCGACGAACAGTGGCAAGCCATCGAAGTACCGCAAGCCGCAACTTATGTCTGGCAAGAGGACTCGACCTACATCCAGCATCCGCCGTTCTTCGACGAAATCAGCGGGCCACTACCGGTGATTGCCGACGTCAAAGGCGCAAACATCCTTGCGTTGCTGGGCGACTCGGTCACCACCGACCATATTTCCCCGGCCGGCAATATCAAGGCTGACAGCCCCGCCGGGCGCTACTTGCGCGACAAGGGCGTAGAACCACGGGACTTCAACTCTTACGGCTCGCGGCGTGGCAACCATGAAGTGATGATGCGCGGTACCTTCGCCAATATTCGCATTCGCAACGAAATGCTCGGCGGCGAAGAAGGCGGCAATACGATCTACATCCCCACCGGTGAAAAACTGCCGATCTTTGACGCGGCCATGCGTTACCAGGCCTCAGGCACTCCGCTGGTGGTGATAGCCGGCCAGGAATACGGTACTGGCTCAAGCCGCGACTGGGCGGCCAAGGGCACCAACCTGTTGGGGGTCAAGGCGGTGATTGCCGAGAGTTTCGAGCGCATCCACCGCTCCAACCTGGTGGGCATGGGCGTGCTGCCCTTGCAGTTCAAGCTCGATCAGAACCGCAAAAGCCTGAACATTACAGGCAAGGAAACCCTGGATATCCTCGGGTTGACCGGTACCGAACTGCAACCGCGAATGAACCTGACCCTGGTCATCACCCGCGAGGACGGCAGCCAGGAAAAAGTCGAAGTGCTCTGCAGGATCGATACCCTTAACGAGGTGGAATACTTCAAGGCCGGAGGGATTTTGCACTATGTGCTGCGTCAGCTGATTGCTTCATAGACGCACCTCAACCTTGTGGGAGCGGGCTTGCTCGCGATTCGGACTACACGGTCTGTCAGCCAGGCCGAGGTGATGCCATCGCGAGCGAGCCCGCTCCCACAGGGCCACGAATCGTTATACTTGCGCACCCCGGACTGGATCCGGGGTGTTTTTTAACGATTGCAAGGATTCACATGATTGCTTTGCCCTGGCCTTATCTGGCACTACTGACCCTGGGCTACGGCCTTGCCCTCAGCTACGGGCAATTAGGCGCTCAAACCCTCATCGCGCTAGCCTTGTTGACTGTCAGCGGGTTTGCCGTTGTGCAGAACAAAAGCCATTTGCTGCGCTATGCCGGGCATGCCTTGTTTGTGCTGCTGGCGCTGGCGCTGGCCTTGCACTGGCTGCCAGGTTTCCATAACGGTCGCGCCATCACCCCCACGCGACTGACCCCTGATGCCGTGCCCTTCTCGATGTACTTCAATCTGGACAAACCGCTGATTGGCTTCTGGCTGCTGCTGGTATGCCCCTGGATAGCACCGCGCTTTGCCTGGCGGGTATCCCTGGGGGCCACTGCAATGGGTCTGGCCCTGGCCGCCATTGCAGCGCTGGGCGGAGCGATGCTGCTGGGCATGATTGCCTGGGCACCGAAATGGCCTCATCAGAGCACCCTCTGGCTGCTGAATAATCTACTGCTGGTAACCCTGGTTGAAGAAGCGCTGTTTCGCGGTTACATCCAGGGCGGACTTAGCCGCAAGTTCAAGTTGCTGCCCCATGGGCAGAGCATTGCGCTGGTGCTGGCCTCGATACTGTTTGGCCTGGCCCATGCACCCGCCGGCTGGCAATGGATGCTACTGGCCGGGCTGGCCGGTGTCGGTTACGGCCTGGCCTACCGCTTTGGCGGGCTGGGTGCGGCGATCGCCACCCACTTTGGCCTCAATGTGCTGCATTTCCTGTTTTTTACCTACCCGATGCTCGCCCCCTGACGGCCAGGGGCCTGAAATATAAATTAAACAATTCCTTGAGCATGCCGACAGCCTGTCAAAGTCTTGCGGATTGAAACGACATGCGTAACAACCAGCCCATCACTCAACGCGAACGCACATTCCCCGCGCAACAACGGTTGATTTCCACGACCGATGCCAAAGGCGTGATCACCTACTGCAACGATGCGTTCAGGGAAATCAGCGGGTTTTCGCGTGAGGAGCTGATACGCGCGCCGCACAATCTGGTGCGCCACCCGGACGTGCCCTCAGCAGTCTTCGAGCATATGTGGAGCACCCTGAAAAAGGGTTCGCCGTGGATGGGCATCGTCAAAAACCGCTGCAAAAACGGCGACCATTACTGGGTTAACGCCTATGTAACGCCGGTTTTCGAGAATGAGCAGGTAGTGGGCTACGAGTCGGTGCGGGTCAAGCCAACGGCCGAACAGATCCGCCGCGCCGAAGCCCTGTACACACGCCTCAACCGCGGCAAATCCGCGGTGCCTCAGCGCGATAAGTGGCTGCCGGTGCTGCAGGACTGGCTGCCCTTTATCCTGGTCAGCCAATTGAGCTTCATGATTGGCGCCATGCTCAATTCGAGCTGGGGTTTTGCCCTGGCAGCCCTGCTGTCGATACCGTTGGGGCTGCTGGGCCTGAGCTGGCAACAGCGCGGGGTCAAACGCCTGCTGCGTCTGGCCGAGCAGACCACCTCCGACCCGTTGATTGCCCAGATGTACACCGACAGCCGTGGCCCGCAAGCGCGTCTGGAAATGTCCATCCTGAGCCAGGAAGCGCGCCTGAAGACCTGCCTGACACGCCTGCAGGATACCGCCGAACACCTCAGCGGCCAGGCCCGTCAGTCCGACATTCTGGCGCACAAAAGCTCGACCGGACTGGAGCGCCAGCGCGTCGAGACCGAGCAAGTGGCCACCGCCGTCAACCAGATGGCTGCCACCACCCAGGAAGTGGCCAGCCATGTGCAGCGCACTGCCGACGCGACCCAGGAAGCCAACCGTCTGACCAGCCGCGGTCGCGATATTGCCGGCGAAACCCGCGAAGCGATCCAGCGCCTGTCGGTTGTGGTGGGTGAAACCGGGGCCACGGTAACGCAACTGGCCAAGGACAGTGACGAGATCGGCGGCGTGGTCGATGTGATCAAGGGCATTGCCGACCAGACCAACCTGCTGGCCCTGAACGCCGCCATCGAAGCGGCACGGGCTGGAGAAATGGGCCGGGGCTTCGCCGTGGTGGCTGACGAAGTGCGCCAGCTGGCGCAACGCACCAGCGCTTCGACCGGGCAGATTCACAGCCTGATCGCCAAGCTGCAGCAGACAGCAGCCACTGCGGTGCAAACCATGGACGCTGGCCATCGTCAGGCGGAAGAAGGCGTAGCGCGGGTACTGGAAGCAGATCAGGCACTGGTGGGCATCAGCGAAGCGGTGGCCAATATCACCGACATGACCACCCAGATCGCGGCAGCGACCGAGGAGCAAAGCGCCGTGGCTGAAGAAATCAGCCGCAATATCAGCACCATTGCCGACCTGGCTGACCAGACCTCAGAGCAGGCGCAGCATTCGGCGCTGCTCAGCGAAGAACTGACCCAGACCGTCAACACCCAGTATTCGCTGGTGGAGCGGTTTAACCGCTAAGCCTTGTGGGAGCGAGCCTGCTCGCGATGGCATCAACACGCCGCAGCGATCCAATCGCGAGCAGGCTCGCTCCCACAAATTGTTCAAGGTTGCTGCAACCACCGCGCAATCCGGTCCGCCGCCGCATCCAGATGCTGCTCATGGGTAAACCCGGAGGCCTTCAACGGCTTAAGGTCGTGATCCCCCGATACCAGCCACGACACTTCAATGCCCGGCGCCAGCGTGTAGGCCTCTACCGCTTCGCGGTTGCCCAAGGCATCGCGCTCGCCTTGTACGATCAACGTCGGCGTTGCCAATTCAGCCAGGTGCGCCACCCGGGGTTTTTCCGGCTTGCCTGCGGCATAGAACGGATAACCCAGGCACACCAGCGCGTCCACTTGCAGCTCATCGGCCAGCAGACTGGCCATACGCCCACCCATTGACTTGCCGCCAATGGCTAATGGCCCAGCGACATGCCGTCGCACCTCGGTAAAAACTTCACGCCAGCTTTCGAGCAGTTTCGCCTGCTGATTAGGAGGCCTTTTGCCATTATCGAGACGGCGCTGCGCCATATACGGGAACTCGAAGCGCAACACGCTCACCCCGCGTGCAGCAAGGCGTGCAGCCATGCCGTTCATCCAGCTGCTGTCCATCGGCGCACCCGCGCCGTGGGCCAGGATAAGGGTCGCGGTTGAACCCGCTGACGCGCCATTCCACAGCCAGCCCCTGTCCTGCACGCACTGCGCCCATTGATCCCCGTCAATACCGGCCTTGCCCGCTACGACCATGCTTGCCTCGCTTTTAGTCTGCCTATAACTCCAGGCGTGCGTTTGACGCGCCTGAACCGTGGATGGGGAACCATGAACACTTCTACAAGTACCGCCTATAACTACAAGGTGGTCCGCCAATTTGCCATTATGACGGTGGTTTGGGGCATCGTCGGTATGGGGCTCGGCGTTTTTCTCGCCGCGCAGTTGGTTTGGCCAGAACTTAACTTCAATTTGCCTTGGACCAGTTTCGGGCGCCTGCGCCCATTGCACACCAACGCGGTGATTTTCGCCTTCGGCGGCTGCGCGCTGTTCGCGGCTTCATTCTACTCGGTGCAACGCACCTGCCAGGCCACCCTGTTTTCGCCGAAAATCGCGGCGTTTACCTTCTGGGGCTGGCAGCTGGTCATCGTCCTGGCGGCCATCAGCCTGCCACTGGGTTACACCAGCTCCAAGGAATACGCCGAGCTGGAATGGCCGATCGACATTTTGATCACCATTGTCTGGGTGGCCTACGCCATCGTGTTCTTCGGCACGATCATGAAGCGCAAAACCAAGCATATTTACGTGGGCAACTGGTTCTTCGGCGCGTTTATCGTGACCGTGGCGATTTTGCACATCGTCAATAACCTGGAAATCCCGGTCAGTTTCACCAAGTCCTACTCGCTCTACGGTGGCGCCACTGACGCCATGGTGCAGTGGTGGTACGGGCATAACGCTGTGGGCTTTTTCCTGACAGCTGGCTTCTTGGGGATGATGTACTACTTCGTGCCTAAACAGGCCGAACGTCCGATCTACTCCTATCGCCTGTCCATCGTGCACTTCTGGGCATTGATCACCCTGTACATCTGGGCGGGCCCCCACCACCTGCACTACACCGCGCTGCCGGACTGGGCGCAGTCGCTGGGCATGGTGATGTCGCTGATTCTGCTGGCACCGAGCTGGGGCGGCATGATCAACGGCATGATGACCCTCTCGGGCGCCTGGCATAAGCTGCGCAGCGATCCGATCCTGCGCTTCCTCGTGGTGTCCCTGGCCTTCTACGGCATGTCGACCTTCGAAGGCCCGATGATGGCAATCAAGACCGTCAACGCCCTCTCCCACTACACCGACTGGACCATCGGCCACGTACACGCCGGTGCCCTGGGCTGGGTGGCGATGATTTCGATCGGCGCGCTGTACCACATGATCCCGAAAATCTTCGGCCGCCCGCAGATGTACAGCCTGGGCCTGATCAACGCGCACTTCTGGCTGGCCACCATCGGCACCGTGCTCTACATCGCCTCGATGTGGGTCAACGGCATTGCCCAGGGCCTGATGTGGCGCGCAGTCAACGAAGACGGCACGCTGACTTACTCCTTCGTCGAAACTCTGGTGGCCAGCCACCCGGGCTATGTCGTGCGACTGGTCGGTGGTGCAATCTTCTTCAGCGGCATGTTGCTGATGGCTTACAACACTTGGCGCACCGTGCGTAACGCCGAGCCCGCTGAAGTCGTAGCCGCCGCGCAGATGGCCTGAGGAGTTGGCAATGAAACACGAAGTCGTTGAAAAAAATATCGGCCTGATGCTGTTGCTGATGATCCTGTGCGTAAGCGTGGGCGGCCTGACGCAAATCGTCCCGCTGTTCTTTGAAGACGTGACCAACACCCCGGTGGAGGGCATGAAGCCTTACACCGCACTGCAACTGGAAGGTCGCGACATCTACATCCGTGAAGGCTGCGTGCAGTGCCACTCGCAGATGATCCGTCCGTTCCGTGCCGAGACCGAGCGTTATGGTCACTACTCGGTAGCCGGTGAGAGCGTGTGGGATCACCCCTTCCTGTGGGGTTCCAAGCGCACCGGGCCGGACCTGGCCCGCGTCGGTGGCCGCTATTCGGATGACTGGCACCGCGCGCACTTGTACAACCCGCGCAACGTCGTGCCCGAATCAAAAATGCCAGCTTACCCATGGCTGGTGGCCTCGCCGGTAGACAGCAGCCATACCGAGAAAAAACTCGAAGTAATGCGCACCCTGGGCGTGCCTTACACCGACGAAGACATCGCCAACGCCAAGCAGTCCGTGCAGGGCAAGACCGAGATGGACGCTCTGGTCGCCTACCTGCAAGTGCTGGGCACTGCCATCAAGAGCAAGAGGTGAGCCATGGTCTTGGAGATGAGTAGTGGAATGATTCGCGGCCTGGGCACCGTGGTGGTGGCCGTGGCGTTTATAGGCCTGGCGCTGTGGGTGTTCAGCCCGCGACGCAAATCGGAGTTTGAAGACGCGACCTTACTGCCATTCAAGGACGATCCAGAGGCGATTCAACACGTCGAGAAAGAACAAGCGTCTAGGAGTAAAAAAGCATGACCACCTTCTGGAGTCTGTACATATGCGTGCTGACTATCGGCACGCTGATCGGCCTGACCTGGCTGCTGGTCAGCACGCGCAAGGGCGAGACCAAAAGCGATACGGTCGAAACCATGGGCCACAGCTTTGACGGCATCGAGGAGTACGACAACCCGCTGCCACAATGGTGGTTCATGTTGTTCGTCGGCACGCTGGTATTTGCCGTGGGCTACCTGATCCTGTACCCGGGCCTGGGCAACTGGAAAGGCCTGCTGCCCGGCTATGAGAATGGCTGGACCGGTGTACATGAGTGGGAAAAGGAAATGGACAAGGCGGACGCCAAATTTGGGCCCATCTACGCCAAATATGCCTCCATGCCCGTTGAACAAGTCGCTCAGGATCCGGCAGCACTGAAAATGGGCGGGCGCCTGTTTGCTTCCAACTGCTCGGTGTGCCACGGCTCGGATGCCAAGGGCGCTTTCGGCTTCCCTAACCTGGCCGACAACACCTGGCGCTGGGGCGGCGACGCCGACACGATCAAGGCCACCATCATGGGCGGTCGCATCGCGGCAATGCCGGCCTGGGGTGAAGTACTGGGTGAAAACGGAGTCAAAAACGTCGCCGCCTATGTACGCCACGACCTGGCGGGCCTGCCCCTCCCTGAAGGCGCCACTGTCGATCTGACGGCTGGCAAGCAAGCCTACGAAACCACTTGCGTGGCCTGCCACGGGGCAAACGGTAAAGGCATGCCGCTGATGGGCGCGCCAGACCTGACCCAACCAGCCGGTTTTATCTACGGCACCAGCCTGGCGCAATTGCAACAAACCATTCGCCACGGCCGTCAGGGCCACATGCCTGCGCAAAACGATTTGTTGGGCAACGACAAGGTACAGCTGCTGGCGGCCTACGTGTTCAGCTTGTCACACGGTAATCAAGAGGAAAAAACAGCCGAATAATTACCGGACATTTCCTGCCGCATCATTTTGGTGCGGCAGTTCCCGCCTCAAAGCGCGACCAAGTGTCGCACCTCTTTCAGCCCCGCCATTGCTCTCCCGCCATTCAGGACTAAGCTCAACGCTTGTGTGAGCCGGATCTGTGCAGCGCCACGTCAAGTGAAACTAACCGGTAAGTTGAAGGGCAGCGTTACGGGCCACAATGGTGGGTTTGCACCGGCTATCGTGCATTACGATGTTTGCCGCGCCTTGCCCCCACCTCAACCCGCCCGCCTCGACCCCTCCACTTTTGCCCTGCATGCGGCGTTTTTGGTGAGGTCACTTTGACCTTACTCCGCGCATGGAAAGGCCGCAGAACAAGCCTTGGAAAGCATTGACCGGGGTCATGGTTCGTTGCAATAGCCCTACGCTTTATACATACTTGCGACCGATTTTTATCCTAATAAAATACCTAAACCGTGGAACCTTAGAATGAGCACAGCAATCAGCCCGACTGCTTATAACTATAAGGTAGTCCGCCAGTTCGCCATCATGACGGTGGTCTGGGGGATCCTTGGCATGGGGCTCGGGGTTTTCATCGCGTCACAGCTTGTGTGGCCTGAATTGAACCTTGGCCTCGAGTGGACGACCTTCGGCCGTCTGCGTCCCCTGCATACCAACCTTGTGATCTTTGCCTTTGGTGGCTGTGCATTGTTTGGCACCTCCTACTACGTCGTGCAGCGAACCTGCCAGACACGACTGATCTCCGATTCGCTGGCCTCGTTTACCTTCTGGGGTTGGCAAGCGGTTATCGTCGGCGCGATCATCACCCTGCCACTGGGTTACACCACCACCAAAGAATACGCCGAGCTGGAATGGCCTTTGGCTATTTTGCTGGCCATTGTCTGGGTGACCTACGGCATTGTGTTCTTCGGCACCATCACCAAGCGTAAAACCAAGCATATCTATGTCGGTAACTGGTTCTACGGTGCATTCATTGTCGTGACGGCAATGCTGCATATCGTCAACCACGCGTCCCTGCCGGTGAGCTTCTTCAAGTCCTACTCGGCTTATGCCGGTGCGACTGACGCCATGATTCAGTGGTGGTACGGCCATAACGCGGTAGGTTTCTTCCTGACTACCGGCTTTTTGGGGATGATGTACTACTTCGTGCCCAAGCAGGCCGAACGTCCGATCTACTCCTATCGCCTGTCCATCGTGCACTTCTGGGCGCTGATCACCCTGTATATCTGGGCCGGTCCGCACCACTTGCACTACACCGCACTGCCGGACTGGGCCCAGTCTCTGGGCATGGCGATGTCGATCATCCTGCTGGCACCCAGCTGGGGCGGCATGATCAACGGCATGATGACCCTCTCGGGCGCCTGGCATAAGCTGCGCACCGACCCGATCCTGCGCTTCCTCGTGGTATCCCTGGCCTTCTACGGCATGTCGACCTTCGAAGGCCCGATGATGGCGATCAAGACCGTCAACGCGCTGTCGCACTACACCGACTGGACCATCGGCCACGTACACGCCGGCGCTCTGGGCTGGGTGGCGATGATTTCGATCGGTGCCATGTACCACATGATCCCCAAAGTCTATGGCCAGAAGCAGATGTACAGCACCGGCCTGATCAACGTTCACTTCTGGCTGGCGACTATCGGTACCGTGCTCTACATCGCCTCGATGTGGGTCAACGGCATCACCCAGGGCCTGATGTGGCGTGCGATCAACGACGACGGCACCCTGACCTACTCGTTTGTCGAAGCACTGCAAGCCAGCCACCCGGGCTTTATTGTTCGCGCCCTTGGCGGTGCCATTTTCGCCAGCGGTATGCTGTTCATGGCCTACAACGTGTTCCGCACCGTGCGTGCCTCGAACCCGGTAGAAGCTGAAGCGGCGACCAAGATCGCTGTAGTTGGAGCGCACTGATGATCAAGCACGAAACAATCGAGAAGAACATCGGCCTGATGGCCTTCTTCATGGTTATCGCCGTGAGCATCGGCGGCCTTACCCAAATCGTTCCGCTGTTCTTCCAGGACGTAACCAACACCCCGGTCGAGGGCATGAAGCCGCGTAGCGCGCTGGAACTGGAAGGCCGTGACATTTATATCGCCAACGGCTGTGTCGGCTGCCACTCGCAGATGATCCGTCCGTTCCGTGCCGAAACCGAACGCTATGGCCACTATTCGGTTGCCGGTGAAAGCGTGTGGGACCACCCGTTCCTGTGGGGCTCCAAACGCACCGGCCCGGACCTGGCCCGAGTGGGCGGGCGTTACTCCGATGACTGGCAGCGCGCGCACTTGTATAACCCGCGCAACGTCGTGCCCGAATCGATCATGCCGGCTTACCCGTTCCTCGTTGAGCGCAAGCTGGACGGCAAGGACACCGCGAAAAAAATGGAAGTCTTGCGCACGCTTGGCGTCCCTTACACCGACGAAGACATCGCCGGGGCCAAGGATGCAGTGAAGGGCAAAACCGAAATGGACGCACTGGTGGCTTACCTCCAGGGCTTGGGCACCATCATCAAAAGCAAACGGTGATCTGAATGGATATCGGGATGATTCGTGGCCTGGGCACTGTCGTCGTGATGGTGGCTTTTATCGGTTTGGCATTGTGGGTATTCAGCCCGCGACGCAAGTCAGAATTTGACGACGCGACCCTGTTGCCGTTCAAGGATGATCCCGAAGCCATCAAGCACGTCGAGCAAGAGCAAGCTTCTAGGAGTAACAAAGAATGACTACGTTCTGGAGTCTGTACGTTACAGTCCTCACTCTGGGTACCATCTTCGCCCTGACCTGGTTGTTGCTGGCCACCCGCAAGGGCCAGCGCAGCGAGCAGACCGACGAGAAAGTCGGCCACGCGTTCGACGGCATCGAAGAGTACGACAACCCAATGCCGAAATGGTGGTTCATGCTGTTTGTGGGCACCGTCATTTTCGCCCTCGGCTACCTTGTGCTGTACCCGGGCCTGGGTAACTGGAAAGGCCTGCTGCCGGGCTACCAGTACCTGGACACCAAAGAGCAGACGCCGTTTGCCAATGGTCAGACCGGCTGGACCGGTGTACACGAGTGGGAAAAGGAAATGGCCAAATCGGACGCCAAGTTTGGGCCGATCTTCGCCAAATTCGCAGCCATGCCCATCGAAGAAGTGGCCAAGGACCCGCAAGCACTGAAAATGGGTGGCCGCCTGTTCGCCTCCAACTGTTCGGTGTGCCACGGCTCCGACGCCAAAGGCGCCTACGGCTTCCCCAACCTGACCGACGCCGACTGGCGCTGGGGCGGGACGCCTGCCGACATCAAGACCACCATCATGGCCGGCCGTCACGCGGTCATGCCGGGCTGGTCCGAAGTGATCGGTGAGCAAGGCGTAAGCGACGTTGCCGCCTACGTGCTGACCAGTCTCGACGGGCGCAAGCTGCCGGAAGGTGCGAAAGCCGACCCTGCCAAAGGCAAGGAAATCTACGCGACCAACTGTGCGGTTTGCCACGGGCCGGAGGGCAAGGGCAACCCGCTGATGGGCGCACCCAACCTGACTCACCCGGGGGCGTTTATCTACGGTTCGAGCTTTGCTCAACTGCAGCAGACCATCCGCTACGGCCGTCAGGGCCAGATGCCTGCCCAGGCTGACCTGCAGGGGAACGACAAGGTTCACTTGCTGGCCGCCTACGTGTACAGCCTGTCCCATGGTGATGAAGCCAAGACAGACGAGTAACGCGCTAGTTTGAACGCTGCAAAAAATGGCCCCGCCAACGACAGTTGGCGGGGCCATTTTGTTTCAGGGCTGCAGCAGCTATTGCCGTACACACCCACAAGGTAGTAACGTTTCTACATTGTATTTTTGGGGAGGATCAGCCCATGACCATCACCACCATTTCAAGCCGCGAATTCAACCAGGACACAAGCGGTGCCAAAAAAGCATCGCAACAAGGGCCTGTTTACATCACTGACCGTGGCCGCCCCGCCCATGTACTGCTATGCATGGAGGAGTACCAACGGCTAACCGGCCTGGACACCAGCATTGTCGACCTGCTGGTGATGCCCGAAACAACGCCGGTTGAATTCGAACCCGAACGCGCAGTCATCACGCCGCGCCCAGTGGATTTCTAATGTTCCTGCTCGATACCAACGTAGTTTCTGAACTGCGCAAAACCCAGGCCGACCCTGCAGTGGTGGCCTGGGCCCGCAGCGTCCCGGCTTACAAACTGTATATCTCGGCCATTACCCTGCTGGAAATCGAAACTGGCATCTTGCGCCTGGAGCGCCGCGACCCGGGTCAGGCCGCCCCCTTGCGCAACTGGCTTGAAGTACATGTTATGTCTGCTTTTGCCGGGCGCGTGCTGTCAGTCGATGGCGCCGTTGCCAGACGCTGCGCCCGCCTGCATGTGCCTGACCGCAGCAATGAATGCGACGCCCTGATCGCGGCCACCGCACTGGTGCATGACATGACCGTGGTTACCCGCAATACCCGGGACTTTGCCTTTAGCGGCGCCCCTTTGCTCAACCCTTGGGAGCTTTGACTCAGCCAGAACGCAACTCACCTGCAGGTGTAAGTCAATTGATCCATGTCATGAGTTGTTACAACTCCTATACCAACTTGCCATTTTCCGGAACGCGACCAAAGGTCGCACCCTTGAGCTAGAGTCACAGGGGTATCATTACGCTATCGCAACACCTTCTGACCGCGGTCGGCACGTACTGACCGAGGCATTTTCCACTGCCGTGGGACGCACTAATGAGCAATCAGATTCCTGTACACAACGTCACTCCACCTGCCAAAAAACCCGCTGAAAGCACTGACCTGTACGCGGCCAGGGAGAAAATCTACACCCGCGCCTTTACCGGGCTTTTCCGCAATCTGCGCATTGGCGGCGGAGCGCTGTTGTTCCTGCTGTATTTCGGTACGGTATGGCTCAACTGGGGCGGTCACCAGGCGGTGTGGTGGAACCTGCCCGAACGCAAATTCTTTATTTTTGGCGCCACCTTCTGGCCACAGGATTTCATCCTGCTCTCGGGGCTGCTGATCGTCGCGGCCTTTGGCCTGTTCTTTATTACGGTTTACGCCGGGCGCGTGTGGTGCGGCTACACCTGCCCGCAAAGCGTTTGGACGTGGGTGTTCATGTGGTGCGAGAAGGTCACTGAAGGCGACCGCAACCAGCGCATCAAGCTCGACAAGGCACCGATGAGCGCCAACAAGTTTGTGCGCAAGTTCAGCAAGCACACACTCTGGCTATTGATCGGCTTTGTCACCGGCATGACCTTTGTCGGCTACTTCTCACCCATCCGCGAACTGGTGATCGACTTCTTCACTGGTCAGGCTGATGGCTGGGCGTATTTCTGGGTCGGCTTCTTCACCCTCGCCACCTATGGCAACGCCGGCTGGCTGCGCGAGCAGGTGTGCATCTATATGTGCCCGTATGCGCGCTTCCAGAGCGTGATGTTTGATAAAGACACCCTGATCGTTTCCTACGACCCGCGCCGTGGTGAAGTCCGTGGCCCGCGCAAAAAGGACGCCGACTACAAGGCCATGGGCCTGGGCGACTGCATCGACTGCACCATGTGCGTGCAGGTATGCCCGACCGGGATTGATATCCGCGATGGCCTGCAGATCGAGTGCATCGGCTGCGCGGCCTGTATCGATGCCTGCGACAGCATCATGGACAAGATGAACTACCCCCGCGGCTTGATCAGCTACACCACCGAGCACAACCTCTCCGGCCAGAAAACCCATAAGCTGCGTCCGCGCCTGATCGGCTATGCCCTGGTATTGCTGACCATGATGGGTCTGCTGGCCGCTGCGTTCTTTACCCGCACGCTGGTAGGCTTCGACGTGAGCAAAGACCGCGTGCTGTATCGCGAGAACGCCGAAGGGCGGATCGAAAACGTCTACAGCCTGAAGATCATGAACAAGGACCAGCACGACCACACCTACGTGCTGGAGGCCACCGGCCTGCCGGATCTCAAGCTGCAGGGCAAACGCGAAATCAAGGTCGCGGCCGGCGATATCGTCAGCCTGCCGGTCGAGCTGTCAATTGCCCCCGAGAAGCTGCCGTCGAGTACCAACGAGGTGTTCTTTATCCTCAAGGACGCCGACAACAACGACGTCAACGTTAAAGCCAAGAGCCGATTCATCGGCCCACAAATCAGATAAGAGAACTCGACATGCCCGCAGCAAATGCTTCCAGCCCCTGGTACAAGCACATCTGGCCATGGATCATCATTGCCATCCTGGCCTGCTCGGTAACCCTGACCCTGTCGATGGTCACCATTGCCGTGAACAACCCGGACAACCTGGTCAACGATAATTACTACGAGGCGGGCAAAGGCATCAATCGGGCACTGGACCGTGAGCTGCTGGGCCAGACCCTGCAACTCAAAGCCAAGTTGCGCCTGGATGAAATGACCGGCGAAGTCGTGCTGCTGCTTGAGGGCAACAGCAAGCCGCAAGTGCTGGAACTGAACCTGATTTCACCGACCCAGCCGGAAAAAGACCGCAAGGTCAGCCTGAGCCAGAGCGCAACGGAACCGGGTCGCTATATCGGCCAACTGGATGACAAGATTGAAGGTCGCCGCTTTGTTGAGCTGCTGGGTGTTGAAGATGGCAAGACCTGGCGCCTGTTCGAAGAAGAACTGGTCGGCCACGACAAGGACCTGCTGCTGGGCGACGAGCCCATTCAAGGCGCTGAAGACCACAAGTCGAAATAACCCCATCGCGGGCAAGCCCGCTCCCACAGGGATGCGCGAACCCTGTGGGAGCGGTCTTGTCCGCGATGACGTATTTTCTGGTGACACAATATCGCGATAGAGCACCATGACCACTCCCGTTCCCTGCTATCACTGCGCCCTGCCCGTCCCCCCCGGCAGCCGGTTTACCGCCGTTGTTCTGGGCGAAGTTCGCGAGTTCTGCTGCCCCGGCTGCCAGGCAGTGGCCGAGGCTATCGTCGCTGGCGGTCTCGAAAGCTATTACCAGCACCGCAGTGAAGCATCCGCCAACCCTCAAGCCCTGCCCGTGCAACTGGTTGAAGAGTTGGCGCTGTATGACCGCCCCGATGTGCAAAAACCCTTTGTCCGACATGAGGGCGAGCAAGCCGAAACCACCCTGCTGATCGAAGGCATCAGCTGCGCCGCCTGTGGCTGGCTGATCGAAAAGCACCTGCGCCATCTGCCAGCCGTCAGTGAAGCGCGACTCAACTTGTCCAACCATCGCCTGCAGGTACGCTGGGACGATAGCCAATTGCCATTGAGTGAAGTCCTCAGCGAACTGCGCCATATCGGCTATGCCGCGCACCCGTACCAGGCCGACCGTGCCACCGAACAATTGGCCAGCGAAAACCGCCTGGCCTTGCGCCAGCTCGGTGTCGCCGGGCTGCTGTGGTTTCAGGCCATGATGGCTACCATGGCCACCTGGCCAGAGTTCAATATCGACCTCAGCCCCGAGATGCACACCATCCTGCGCTGGGTAGCGTTGTTTCTGACAACACCTATCGTGTTCTACAGTTGCGCCCCCTTTTTCAAAGGCGCCATGCGCGACCTGCGCACCCGCCACCTGACCATGGATGTGTCAGTCTCCCTGGCCATCGGCGGTGCTTATATCGCCGGGATCTGGACGGCCATCACCGGCGTCGGCGAGCTGTATTTCGATGCTGTGGGCATGTTTGCCCTGTTTTTGCTGGCCGGCCGCTATCTGGAGCGCCGCGCCCGCGAGCGCACCGCCGCCGCCACTGCGCAATTGGTCAACCTGCTGCCAGCCTCATGCCTGCGCCTGAGCGCTGACGGGCAAAGCGAACGCATTCTGCTGACTGAACTCAAGGTCGGCGACCGGGTGCTGGTGCACCCCGGCTCAATCCTGCCGGCTGACGGCAAGATCCTGGATGGTCAGTCCAGCATCGACGAATCCCTGCTGACTGGCGAATACCTGCCACAACCACGGCAGATTGGCGACGCCGTCACGGCCGGTACCCTGAATGTGGAAGGCGCGCTGACCGTTGAAGTCATGGCGCTGGGCCAGGACACGCGCCTGTCCGCCATCGTGCGCCTGCTTGATCGCGCTCAAAGCGAAAAACCTCGCCTTGCGGAGATTGCCGACAAGGCCGCGCAGTGGTTCCTGCTGTTCTCATTGATCGCTGCTGCGGGTATCGGCCTGTGGTGGTGGCAACTTGATGCATCACGGGCCTTCTGGATTGTCCTGGCGATGCTGGTCGCCACCTGCCCTTGCGCTTTGTCGCTGGCGACGCCGACCGCACTCACCGCCGCTACCGGCACCCTGCACAAGCTGGGCCTGCTACTGACCCGTGGCCATGTGATCGAAGGCCTGAACCAGATCGACACAGTGATTTTCGACAAGACCGGCACCCTGACTGAAGGACGCCTGGCGCTGCGGGCCATTCGCCCTTTGCGCGAGCTGGACAGCGACCACTGCCTGGCCCTTGCGGCCGCTCTGGAAAACCGCTCCGAGCACCCGATTGCCCGTGCGTTTGGCCGCGCTGCGCAAGCCGCTGAAGAAGTACGCAGCGTGCCTGGACTGGGCCTTGAAGGGCTGGTCGGCGAGCAGCGCTTGCGCATAGGCCAGCCAGGATTTGCCTGTGAGCTGAGCCAGTGCCCGATCCCGGACATGCCGGACGAACCCGGCCAATGGCTGCTGCTGGGCGACACCCAAGGCGTGCTGGCCTGGTTTGTTCTGGACGACCGCCTGCGGGACGATGCCCCGGCATTGCTGGCAGCGTGCAAGGCCCGCGGCTGGCACACGCTGCTGCTGTCGGGGGACAGTTCGCCGATGGTCGCCAGCGTGGCCGCCGAACTGGGGATCGATGAAGCTCAGGGCGGCTTGCGCCCGGATGACAAATTGCAGGTCTTGCAAAAACTGCACGCCCAAGGCCGCAAGGTGCTGATGCTGGGGGATGGTGTCAACGATGTACCTGTGCTCGCCGCTGCCGATATCAGCGTGGCCATGGGCTCGGCGACCGACCTGGCGAAAACCAGCGCCGATGCGGTGCTGCTGTCCAACCGCCTGGACGCGCTGGTGCAAGCGTTCAGCCTGGCGCGACGGACCCGACGGGTGATCATCGAAAACCTGTTGTGGGCCGGACTCTATAATGGCCTGATGCTGCCATTCGCCGCACTGGGCTGGATTACTCCGATCTGGGCCGCCATCGGCATGTCGATCAGCTCACTGACCGTGGTGCTCAACGCCTTGCGCCTGACGCGCATGCCCGCCCAGGCGCATACTCCAGCCATGCCACACTCTCGCCCGCTACCGGCTTGACCCGGTCCCCTGGAGCCCTTATGCCAGCGCTTTACATCATGATTCCGGCGGCCCTGCTGATTGTCGCCATCTGCATCTTTATCTTCTTCTGGGCAGTCGACAGCGGCCAGTATGATGACCTGGACAGCCCAGCCCACAGCATCCTGTTCGATGACCAGGATCCGCAGCATACCGCTGCCGTCGAAGAAGCCAAAAACCTGCACCCGGAGTCGGCCAGCGACACCGACAAAAAAGCCCCGCCCCATGCTTGAGCTGGCCCCGCTGCTGGTATCGGCCGTTATCCTGGGCCTGCTCGGGGGCGGACACTGCCTGGGCATGTGCGGCGGTCTGATGGGCGCGCTGACGCTGGCCATCCCCAAAGAGCAACGCAGCCGACGCTTCAGGCTGCTGCTGGCCTACAACCTTGGCCGAATTCTCAGCTATGCCACAGCAGGACTACTGCTGGGGCTGGCAGGCTGGGCAGTAGCCAACAGCCCGGCGGCCATGTTTATGCGCATCCTCGCCGGTTTGCTGCTGATTTGCATGGGCCTGTACCTCGCCGGCTGGTGGAGCGGCCTGACCCGCATTGAAAGCCTGGGCCGCGGCCTGTGGCGCCATATCCAGCCGGTGGCCAGCCGCTTGTTGCCGGTCACCAGCCTGCCGCGCGCCTTGCTGCTGGGGGCACTGTGGGGCTGGCTGCCCTGCGGGCTGGTGTACAGCACGTTGATCTGGTCCGCCAGCCAGGGCAGCGCAATCGACAGTGCATTACTGATGCTGGGGTTCGGGCTGGGCACCTGGCCCGTGCTGCTGGCCACCGGCCTTGCCGCAGAACGTGTCACCGCAGTGCTGCGCAAACGCAGCGTGCGCATGGCTGGAGGATTACTGGTGATCCTGTTCGGTATCTGGACCCTGCCCGGTCCCCATCAGCACTGGTTGATGGGGCACTAGACAGAACCCGTGGGAGCGAGCTTGCTCGCGATGGCATCACCGCGATTTGCCTGACACATTGCGTCGCCGGTATCGCGAGCAAGCTCGCTCCCACAGGTGCACTTGCCAATCACAGCTGTTGATGCAAATCAAGATGCTACAACGACCCACCCCCTAGAATCCGCAGCATTGCCAGCCATCCCAGGGGAATGCCCGCATGCTCGACGCCATTCGTTGGGACCCAGAATTGATCCGCCGCTACGATCTTGCCGGACCGCGCTACACCTCATACCCGACAGCCATGCAGTTCAACAGCCAGGTCAGCCCGTTCGACCTGCTGCACGCCCTGCGCGAAAGCCGCAAGGCTCTGCGCCCGCTGTCGTTGTATGTGCACGTGCCGTTTTGCGCCAATATTTGCTATTACTGCGCCTGCAACAAGGTCATTACCAAAGACCGTGGCCGGGCCCAGCCCTACCTGCAGAAACTCGAGCAGGAAATCCAGATGATCGCCTGCCACCTCGACCCCAGGCAGAAGGTCGAGCAACTGCACTTTGGTGGCGGCACCCCGACTTTTCTTAGCCACGACGAATTGCGCCAACTGATGGCCAAGCTGCGTCAGCAATTCAATCTGCTGGACGACGACTCCGGCGACTACGGCATCGAAATCGACCCCCGCGAAGCCGACTGGTCGACCATGGGCCTGTTGCGTGAACTGGGCTTCAACCGTGTCAGCATCGGCCTGCAAGACCTCGACCCGGACGTGCAAAGGGCGGTCAATCGCCTGCAAAGCCTGGAAGAGACCCGGGCAGTGATCGACGCTGCACGCACGCTGCAATTTCGCTCGATCAATATCGACCTGATCTACGGCCTGCCCAAGCAGACCCCGGAAGCCTTTGCCCGCACCGTTGAAGAAGTGATCAGCCTGCAGCCCGATCGCCTGTCGGTGTTCAACTACGCGCACTTGCCTGAACGCTTCATGCCCCAACGACGCATCAACACCAGCGACCTGCCCTCGCCTGCCGCCAAGCTGCAGATGCTGGAGCGCACCATCGAGCAACTGACCGGCGCCGGCTACCGCTATATCGGCATGGATCATTTCGCCCTGCCAGACGATGAACTGGCCATCGCCCAGGAAGAATCAACCCTGCAACGCAACTTCCAGGGTTATACCACCCACGGCCATTGCGACCTGATCGGGCTTGGTGTCTCCGCCATCAGCCAGATCGGCGACCTGTACTGCCAAAATGACAGCGACCTGGCCAAATACCAGCACACCCTGGCCAGCGGCCAGCTCGCCACCAGCCGTGGCCTGGTATGCAATCAGGATGACCGTATCCGTCGCGAGGTCATCCAGCAGATCATCTGCAATTTGCACCTGCCGTTCGCGACCGTGGAGCAGGCGTTCAATATCGACTTTCGCGGCTATTTTGCCCCTCAGTGGCCGACGCTCAAGACCATTGCCGCCGACGGCCTGATCGCCCTGGACGACCAGCAACTGACTGTGCTGCCTGCTGGCAGGCTGCTGGTGCGCTCGGTGTGCATGGTGTTCGACGCTTACCTTGAGCAACAAACCCGTCAGCGCTATTCGCGGGTGATCTAAGGTCGCAAACACGACCTCTACAGCATGAGATGAGTGCCCTGGCATGGTGCGGCTGGTCTAGCCCCCCCACGCTGGGTTACCCTTGCATCTTATGTGTGTTTTCCTACAAGGATTTAAGAAATGTCCGAGCCAGTAAAAGTGCGCGCTCACACTCAGGCACAGTGCAAGGATTGCAGCCTGGCCCCACTCTGTTTGCCACTTTCGTTGAACCTGGAAGACATGGATGCGCTGGAAGAAATCGTCAAGCGCGGCCGCCCACTGAAAAAAGGCGAGTTCCTGTTCCGCCAGGGCGACACGTTTGGCTCGGTTTACGCGGTACGTTCCGGCGCACTGAAAACCTTCAGCCTGAGCGACAACGGTGAAGAGCAAATTACCGGTTTCCACCTGCCCAGCGAACTGGTCGGCCTGTCGGGTATGGACACTGAAACCTACCCGGTATCGGCCCAGGCGCTAGAGACTACACCGGTATGCGAAATCCCTTTCGAACGTCTCGACGAACTCTCCGTGCAACTGCCGCAACTGCGTCGCCAGCTGATGCGTGTAATGAGCCGCGAAATCCGCGACGATCAGCAAATGATGTTGCTGCTGTCGAAAAAAACCGCCGACGAACGTATCGCCACGTTCCTGGTCAACCTGTCAGCGCGTTTTCGTGCTCGCGGCTTCTCGGCCAATCAGTTCCGCCTGAGCATGTCGCGCAACGAAATCGGCAATTACCTGGGCCTGGCCGTTGAAACCGTGTCCCGCGTGTTTACCCGCCTGCAGGAAAACCAGTTGATCACTGCCGAAGGCAAGGAAGTGCATATTCTTGACCCGATCAAGCTGTGTGCCCTGGCCGGTGGTTCGCTGGAGGTTTGACACGGCCTGACGGGTTATACTGGCGCGCTTAACGCTCCCCAGGACAGCCCGATATGGTCTCCGACGATTTTTGCCTCAAAACCCTGATTCGCCCGGTTATTGATTTCCCCAAGCCGGGCGTCATCTTTCGCGACATCACCCCCCTCTACCAGTCGCCCCGCGCCATGCGCGTGATCGCCGACAGCTTTATCGAGCGCTACGTCGAGGCTGACTTCAGCCATATCGGCGCCATGGATGCCCGCGGCTTCCTGATCGGCTCGGTACTGGCCCACCAGCTCAATAAACCGCTGATCCTGTTTCGCAAACAGGGCAAATTGCCCGCAGACGTTTTGGCCGAAGGCTATCAGACGGAATATGGCGAAGCGTTTCTGGAGGTTCACGCCGACAGCCTGTGCGAGGGTGACTCGCTGCTGATCGTCGATGACCTGATTGCTACGGGCGGCACGCTGATTGCGGCAGCCAACCTGGTGCGACGCATGGGTGCGCAGGTGTTTGAAGCAGCGGCCATTATCGACCTGCCCGAACTGGGCGGTTCGCAGCGCTTGCAGGATTTGGGTGTGCCTACTTTCTGTCTGACGGAATTTTCGTTGACCGAGTAATACCGACACGTGGGAGCGGGCTTGCTCGCGATGGCATCAGCGCGGTTCAACTGAATACCGCGGTGCCTGCATCGCGAGCAAGCCCGCTCCCACAGGAGTCCCCTCTCCCCTGCAATCGCAATCAGAGCGTAATCGGCCGACGCCCCGAGAACGAGTGCGCCAAAGTACCGCCATCCACCAGTTCCAGCTCGCCACCCAGCGGCACACCGTGGGCGATACGCGACGCTATCAGGCCTTTGTTGCTCAGCAACTGGGCGATGTAATGCGCAGTGGCCTCGCCCTCAACCGTTGGATTGGTGGCCAGGATCACCTCCGCAAACGTACCCTGCTCTGCAATACGCGCCATCAATTGCGGAATGCCTATCGCCTCAGGGCCTAAACCATCGAGCGGCGACAAATGCCCCTTGAGCACAAAGTAACGGCCGCGATAACCGGTCTGTTCCACGGCATACACGTCCATCGGCCCCTCGACCACGCACAGCAAGGTGTCATCCCGGCGCACATCGGCACACTGCGGGCACAGATCATCTTCGGTCAGGGTTCTGCACAAACGGCAATGCCCCACGCCTTCCATCGCCTGAGTCAGCGCCAGGGCCAGGCGCGAGCCGCCACTGCGATCACGCTCAAGCAATTGCAACGCCATGCGCTGGGCGGTCTTTTGACCCACGCCCGGCAAGGTACGCAAGGCATCGATCAGTTGGCGAATCAGAGGGCTAAAGCTCATAAGGAAAGGTCCGACAAAACAACGAGACGCGGTTTATACCCTCGGTGTGAGCTAGCGTCAAATACCCGTAAAACAGGCAAAAAAATGCCAGGCTCATGGCCTGGCATTTCAGCATGCCTTAGAACGGCATCTTCATGCCCGGCGGCAGTTGCATGCCGGCGGTCACACCAGACATTTTGTCCTGGCTGTTGGCTTCGATCTTGCGCACGGCGTCGTTGACCGCTGCGGCGAACAGGTCTTCCAGCACTTCGCGGTCGTCTTCGCTCACACCTTCCAGCAAAGTCGGGTCAATGCTCACCCGCTTGACGTCATGACGGCCGGTCATGACCACAGTGACCATATCGCCACCCGCCTTGCCGGTGACTTCAGCATTGGCCAGCTCTTCCTGCATCTTGGCCATTTTTTCCTGCATCTGCTGCGCCTGCTTCATCAGGCCGGCCATGCCACCTTTCATCATGGGAATCACCTCAAACGTTATTTGGACAATGCACCCGCAATCAAAACGACTGCGGGCTGTAAGTTTCTGCTCTGGCGTTACGACACTTGAGCCTGAGCCACCTCTAAAGGTTGAATCGTATCTTCGCGTACGGCCGCACCGAACTGCTCGACCATCTGCCGGACCACCGGGTCAGCATGGATCGACTCTTCGGCCAGACGCTGGCGCTCTGCGCGAAAACGCGAAGCCGCCTGGGCCGGGGTTTCCTGCTCCGGCTTGACCAGCTCAATCGTGACTTTGAGTGTACGCTGAGTGAACTGGTTCAGTGCATCGTTGAGTCGACGCTGCTGGGTCAGGTTGAACAACGCGCTGTGGGCCGGGTCCAGATGCAACAGCCAGTCATCACCGTCAACCGCAATCAGCGTGCAGTTGGCGCCAATGCTGGCGGTCATGCCCGACACCGGTAATTTGGGGAACATCTCCAGCCATTCAAGGGCCAGACCGGTCGCCGGCATCGCCGCAGGCAGCGGTTCGGGCGCAGGCGCTGGCTCGCTGGCATGCTCACTGGCCAGCTCGTCGAGGTAGCTGTAGGCCGCCGAATCCATGTCCGGCTCAATGTAGTCTTCGTCCAGGGGCGGCTCGTCGTCACGATCCATGCCCGACACCGCTGCGTCCACCTGCTCGACGGTCGGCTCTGGAAGCGGCGCCGCGATCCACTCCGGCGCATCCGGCACCACACTGTCCGGCGTCGGCAGCGGCATCGGCGGCAACTCAGGAGGCTCGCCAATGGTGTCCAACACCGACTCGGGCGCAACCTTGACCTCAATCACCGGGGCAGCCGGCTCGTTCCAGGGCAAGTCCTTTTCCGCCACTGACGGAGCCTTGGGCGCCTGCACAGGCTCGGCAACCGCTTCGACCACAGGCGGTACCGGTTGCACTGCCACCGGTGCCGGCGCGGCCGGCACTGGCTCGACAGGGGACGTGGCCGCCACGGTTGGGGCGGAATCAACTGTGGCCTGGCTGATCCCCACTGGCTTTAGCGGCTGACTCGGCGCGTTGCCGGTGTCTGCCGGGCGGAAGGCCAGCATTCGCAGCAGGACCATTTCAAAGCCACCACGGGGGTCTGGCGCCAGCGGCAAATCGCGCCGGCCAATCAGGCCCATCTGGTAATAAAATTGCACATCTTCGGCAGGCAACGCCTTGGCCAGGGCCAAGACGCGATCGCGGTCGCCGTGACCATTATCGACACCTTCAGGCAACGCCTGGGCAATGGCCACGCGATGGAAGACGTTGAGGATCTCGGACAGCACGCCATTCCAGTCCGGGCCCTGCTCGGCCAGATGGCGAACGGCCTCGAGCATGGCCCTGGCATCACCTTCGATCAAGGCGTGCAACAGGTCGAACACCTGACCGTGATCCAGCGTACCAAGCATCGCCCGCACATCACCCGCCAGTACCTTGCCCTCACCGAAGGCAATGGCCTGATCGGTGAGGCTCATGGCATCACGCATCGAGCCATCGGCGGCGCGACCGAGCAGCCACAGCGCATCATCTTCAAACGGCACGTTTTCGACACTGAGAACGTGGGTCAAATGCTCGACCACGCGCTCGGGTGTCATGTTCTTCAGCGAAAACTGCAGGCAGCGCGACAGGATCGTGGCCGGCAATTTCTGCGGGTCGGTGGTCGCGAGGATGAACTTGACGTAAGGCGGCGGCTCTTCAAGGGTCTTGAGCAGCGCATTGAACGAATGGCTGGAGAGCATGTGCACTTCGTCGATCAGGTAGACCTTGAAGCGCCCGCGGCTCGGCGCGTACTGCACGTTGTCGAGCAGTTCGCGGGTGTCCTCGACCTTGGTGCGGCTGGCGGCGTCGATTTCGATCAGGTCGACAAAGCGCCCTTCATCGATTTCACGGCACACGGAGCACTCGCCACAGGGAGTCGAGGTGATACCTGTTTCACAGTTCAGGCATTTGGCGATGATCCGCGCAATGGTGGTCTTGCCGACGCCACGGGTACCGGTGAAAAGGTAAGCGTGGTGCAGGCGCTGACTGTCCAGGGCATTGATCAGAGCCTTGAGCACATGGGTCTGGCCGACCATTTCGCGGAACGAGCGCGGACGCCATTTACGTGCAAGAACCTGATAACTCATTGATAACCGTCGCGTCAGAAAAGCGGAGGGGGCTAATGCTAGCGGAGCAAGGGCAAAATTGCATCCGATGCGCACGTTTAACTGCGCACAGCCTTGGCATAGACCTTTTTACCCACGCACAGAAAATCATCGCCCGGTCTTTTGACCGTCGAACAAGGCTTGACTGCAAGATTTGGAGTTTGGTTCGAACCCGACAGAACTGCGGGTTTAAAATGGAGGCAACCCCACCAGCCACACCCCGGCACACAATGTTCCCGCTGTGGCTGCTTCCTTCCGGATCTGACCAGGTTCACGGGTAATCGTTGCGGGGGGACCGATAGGGTCACCATAACAACATCCGCTTAGCAGCGAACGGCGCCATTGTACCTGTCTGAGAAAAACTTACAACCGCTGCGGCAAGAATAAAAAAATGAATGGGCTCAAGCACTTGGATTCGGGTTGAAACACCGCCTCGCAACCCGGTACAGGTCATTTGTGGGAGCGGGCTTGCTCGCGATGGCTTCTGCGCGGCTCAACTGAGACACCGCGTTACCTGCATCGCGAGCAAGCCCGCTGCCACAGCCATTACGGAATCGAAATACCCTGTTCGCTCAAAAACGCGACAAAGGCTTCTTCATCCAGCACCTTGAGCCCCAGCTCGTTGGCCTTGGCCAGCTTGGAGCCTGCTCCCGGCCCCGCTACGACGCAATGGGTCTTGCCCGACACCGAGCCCGAAACCTTGGCCCCCAGACTTTCCAGCTTGTCCTTGGCCACATCGCGACTCATTAATTCCAGCGAGCCGGTCAACACCCAGGTCTGGCCTGCCAGCGGCAAACCTTCCACGGCCTTTTTCTCGCTGTGCCAGTGCATGCCGAAATCACGCAGTTGCGCTTCGATTGCCAGCGCCATACGGGCATTTTCAGGGTTATCGAAGAACTCGCGTACCGCCTTGGCCTGTTTTTCCGGTAAGGCCTGGCGCATATCGAGCCAGTCTGCAGTGATCACCCCTTCAAGGGAGCCAAACCTGTCGGCCAGTTTTTGCGCCCCGCCCGGCCCCACCGAAGGAATATGCAACTTGTCGATCAACCCGCCCAAGGTTGTGCTGGCGGCAAACTCGGCACCCAGCTCACCTTGATCCTGCAACTCAAGACCACGCTCCAGCAGTTGATCAATCACCTGCTGGTTGTGTGCGTCACTGAAGAAACTATGAATCTCGTGCGCCACTTCCAGGCCCACGTCCGGCAGGTAGGTAAGCACTTGCGGCAACGCCCGCTGCACACGCTCCAGGGAGGCCAATGAACGCGCCAGCACCTTGGCAGTCTCTTCGCCCACATCAGGAATGCCCAATGCGTAGATAAAACGCGCCAACGTCGGACGCTTGCTGTCGGCGATGGCCTGCAGCAAGTTCTTGCTCGACAGCTCGGCAAAGCCTTCGAGATCGACGATCTGCTCGAACTGCAGGGTATAGAGGTCTGCCGGCGAACTCACCAGGCCCTCATCGACCAACTGCTCGACACTTTTTTCCCCCAGGCCTTCAATGTCCATCGCCCGGCGCGAAACAAAATGAATGATCGCCTGTTTAAGCTGGGCACCACAGGCCAGCCGGCCGACACAGCGGTACACCGCACCTTCGCTGACGGTTTCACGGCCCTTGCTGCGCTTGATCAGCTGCGTGCGCTCAACGTGGGAGCCGCACACCGGACAGCTTTCAGGGATCTGCACCGGCCGGGCATCTTCAGGGCGACGCTCCAGCACCACCTGCACAACCTGCGGGATAACATCACCAGCACGGCGAATAATCACGGTATCGCCAATCATCAGGCCCAGCCGCGCCACTTCATCCATATTGTGCAGGGTGGCATTGGATACGGTCACCCCGGCCACCTTGACCGGTTTGAGACGCGCCACGGGCGTTACTGCACCGGTGCGTCCGACCTGAAACTCAACATCCAGCAACTCGGTCAGTTCCTCCATGGCCGGAAACTTGTGCGCGATGGCCCAGCGCGGTTCACGCGCACGAAAGCCCAGCTCGCGCTGCGACGCCAGGCTGTTGACCTTGAACACCACTCCGTCGATCTCGTAGGACAAGGAAGCACGACGCTCACCGATATCACGGTAATAGTCCAGGCACTCGGCAATCCCCTTTGCCAGCTTCAGCTCATGACTGATGGGCATGCCCCATTGCTGCAATTGTTTGAGGTTGCCGATATGGGTGTCCGAAAACTCTTCAGAGACCTGCCCCAGACCGTAGCAGCAAAATTCCAGCGGGCGGCTGGCCGTGATCTTCGAATCCAGCTGACGCAAGCTGCCCGCCGCTGCGTTGCGCGGATTGGCAAAGGTCTTGCCGCCAGCAGCCAGCTGAGACTCATTAAGACGCTCAAAGCCGGCCTTGGACATAAACACTTCGCCACGCACTTCCAGCACCGCTGGCCAGCCGCTGCCATGCAGCTTGAGCGGAATATTACGCACGGTGCGTACGTTGACGCTGATGTCTTCACCGGTAGTGCCATCACCCCGCGTGGCACCACGCACCAGGCTGCCATCCCGGTACAACAAGCTGACTGCCAGCCCGTCCAGCTTGGGCTCACAGCTGTATTCAACTTCAGCGCCGCCACCAAACAGATCGCCCGCGGGCAGATCCAGGCCCTCGCTGACACGGCGATCGAATTCGCGCATATCGGTTTCATCGAATGCGTTACCCAGGCTCAGCATGGGCACTTCGTGACGCACCTGAGTAAAGGCAGACAAGGCTGCGCTGCCAACGCGCTGAGTGGGCGAGTCGGCGGTCACCAGCTCAGGATGTTCGGCCTCCAGGGCCTTCAGCTCGCGGAACAGGCGATCGTACTCGGCGTCCGGAATGCTTGGCTCGTCGAGTACATGGTAGCGGTAATTATGCTGATCCAGTTCAGCGCGCAGCTCTAGAATGCGGGTATTGGCGGCGGTCATGGGGTGTTCTCTCACAAAGCAAAAGAGCAGCCGAGGCTGCTCCTTGTGTTATTCATGTTGCATGTGGGTGGAGCAGGCAAGCCGCCCCCACATGTTCAGCGTTTTTGAGTCAGGGCACGACGCTCGAATTCAACGATGCGCTGGCGGTAATGCTCGATAGTCTGGGCCGTCAACACACTGCGCTGGTCATCTTTAAGCTCACCATTGAGCTCCTGGGACAGCTTGCGTGCAGCGGCAACCATCACATCAAAAGCCTGCTTGGGATGGCGCGGGCCGGGCAAACCAAGGAAAAAGCTGACAGCTGGCGTACTGAACAGGTCAATATCATCCAGGTCGAATACACCCGGTTTCACCGCATTGGCCATGGAGAACAGCACTTCGCCATTACCGGCCATGCTTTCGTGGCGATGGAAAATATCCATCTCGCCAAAACGCAAACCGCTTTCGAGGATGTTCTGCAACAGTGCCGGGCCTTTGAAGCCTGCCGGGTCACGGCTGATCACGCTGATCACCAGCACTTCTTCGGCGGCCTGCTGCGGTGCAGGCTCCTTGACTTCAACGTCCGCTACGCTCGGCTTGGCACGACCACGCGCCGGCTTGACTGGCGCTACATGATCATCATCACGGGCGCTGATGCTCGGGCCTTCATCCAGTTCAAGATCAAGGTTCAGGTCACCCTGGCTCGGCTCACCGCCACGCTTGCCGCGCTTGGCACCTTTGTCCCGTGCAGGCATGCTGACCGATGGCAAGTCGTGCTCATCAAGTTGCGGCTCTTTATGGGTTGGCGTATCCAGCACCCGTGACGGGCCCAACAACTCAGGGCTGTGCTCGTCGTCAGGGGCATTGGAAAAACTGCGATCAAGTCGAAACTTGAGCTTGCCTTTGCCACCACGCATGCGGCGCCAGCCATCAAAAAGAATACCGGCGATTACCACTATGCCGATGACTATCAGCCATTCGCGCAGACCGATTTCCATGTAATCCCTTGCCCCTAAAAAATGATTCTATGAAGAAGAGCCTAAAGCCCTTTAAAACGTGGCGCCAACTCTATGTTCTGAATGGCGTTTTACCCACGTACAAAAAAATTAGACATTAAATTAACACGACCAAAGATAACTTTACACCGTCTGTCGCATTGAGCTAGGCCCATGCTGCCTTCGACCTACACGTCATATCGGTCAAATGCTTGAAATTTTTCTTACAAGAAGAAAAAAATCGTCCTACATGCTTATAGCTCAAGCATCGACCATTGCCATTGCCTCCTCAACATCAACCGCTACAAGACGTGAACAGCCCGGCTCATGCATCGTCACCCCCATCAACTGATCCGCCATCTCCATGGCGATCTTGTTGTGAGTGATATAGATAAATTGCACGGTCTGCGACATCTCCTTTACCAAGCGTGCATAGCGGCCTACGTTAGCGTCATCAAGCGGTGCATCGACTTCGTCGAGCATGCAAAACGGCGCCGGGTTGAGCTTGAAAATGGCAAAAACCAGCGCCAGGGCCGTCAAGGCTTTCTCGCCACCAGACAGCAAATGGATCGTGCTGTTCTTCTTGCCCGGCGGACGCGCCATGATGGTCACCCCTGTATCGAGTAGATCTTCGCCCGTCAGTTCCAAATAAGCGCTGCCGCCACCGAAAACTTTTGGGAAAAGTGCCTGTAATCCACCATTTATCTGATCAAAGGTGTCCTTGAAGCGGCTGCGGGTCTCTTTGTCGATCTTGCGGATGACGTTTTCCAGGGTATCGAGTGCCTCGACCAGATCGGCATCCTGAGCATCCAGATAGCGCTTGCGCTCCGACTGCTGCTGATACTCATCAATGGCTGCAAGGTTGATCGCGCCCAGGCGCTGAATTCGCGCAGCGATACGTTCCAGCTCTTCTTCGGCCTGCTGCTCGTTGACCTCGGCATCGAGGGTGGCCAGCACCCCGTGCAGGTCATAGCCATCGGCCAGCAACTGATCCTGCAACGCAGTACGACGCACGCTCAAGGCCTGCCACTCCATGCGCTGCTGTTCGAGCTGGCCACGAATCAATTGCGATTGTTGCTCAGCCTGATTGCGGCGTTTTTCGGCATCGCGCAATTCGCGATCGGCATCTTCGAGCGCGGTCTGGGCAATCTTGAGTTCTTCATCCACGCTCAGGCGCTTGTCGAGCAACTCTTCAAGCTTGAGGCGCAACTCTTCCAGCGGCGCTTCGCCCTCCTCCAGATTGAGGGTCAGCTGTTCGCGCTTTTCAGCCAGGCGCTCGGCCTGCATTTCCAGGCGCTCAAGAGCCTGGCGGGTGGAATCATGCTGCGCCTTGAGCGACCCCAGGCGGACAGCCAACTGGTGGGCGTGGTCTTTATGTTGTCGAGCATCCTGACGCACCCGGTCCAACTGCTCGCGCAGACTGTCGCGACGGGCCAGCAACAGCTCGCGCTGCCCGGTATCGGTGGCCATGGCATCCAGGGCATCCTGCAACAGCAGGCGCGCCTCCCCTACCTGCTCATGCTCCAGGGCGCGCTGCTCACCCAACTCGGCCAGTTCTTCGTCCAGACGGCGGCGGCGCAAGGTCAATTGCTCGACCTTGGCCTTGCTGGCGGAGAGCTTGGCCTTGATCTCACCCTGGTGGCGAGCTTCATCCTGCAAGCGACGGCGAAGCTGCTCACGAGAGTCTTCCTGCATACGCTGTTGCTCACGCATGCTTTGTAGTTGTTCCTCCAGGGCCGCCAGGGTGGCTTCACGCTCTTCGCACTCAAGCCCCAGGCGCTGGATTTCCTGGCCCCGGGCCAGCACCCCGCTTTCGGCTTCACTGGCGCGGCGCACCCGCAGGAAGTTGCGCCCGACCCAATAGCCATCACGGCTGATCAGGCTCTGGCCCTCGGCCAGTTGAGCACGCAAGGCCAGTGCCTGCTCCAGTGTTTCGACCGGTTTGACCTGGCCCAGCCACGGCGCCAGATCAAAATCGGCCGTGACCTTGTCCAGCAGGCTGCCCGCCAAGCGAGGGGCCTGCCCTGCATCACTGAACAGGCGCAAATCACCCTGGGCAAACCCTGCCAGATCCAGCAGGGCAAAATCCTCGACCAGTACGGCCTGCAAATCAGCCCCCAACACGGTCTCTACCGCCAGCTCCCAGCCAGCCTCTACGCGCAGGCCTTCTGCCAGTCGTGGCTGCTCGGCAAGCTGCTGATCGCGCAACCATTCGCCAGTACCGGTACCCGGATCAAGCGCAGCCTGCTGCAAGGCCTCCAGCGATGCCAGACGACCGTTGAGGCGCTGCAGCTCGCCCTGGGCCTGCTGCTGGTTCTGCGTGGCCTGTTGCAAGTCGTGACGCACTTGCTCGAGCTGCTCGACCAGTTGCTGCTCACTGGCCTGCAGCTCTTCGTGGGCCATTTCGCTGCTGGCCAGTTGCTCACTGAGCTCCAGAATGGCCGCATCTTCAGGGTCTGCGGCCAGCAAGGCACGCTCTTCAGCCAGACGGCGCTGACGTTCCGCCACGCGCTCCATACTGGTTTCCAGCTGCTGGATACGGGCTTGCAGCACTTCGGACTGGCGCTGCGGCTCGGCCGAGCGAAGGTTGAAAATGTCCCACTGTTCCTGCCAGCCATGCATGGTCTGCTCGGCCACTTCCAGAGTAGCGGCAGCCTCTTCGGCGGCCGCGCTGGTCAGTTCCTGCTCGGGCTCAAGCATGTGCAGCTCTTCAGCCAGAGTCGCCAGCAAGGTGCGGTCATGCCCCAGATGGGATTCGGTTTCCAGGCGCGAGCGCTCGGCTTCGCGCAGGTCATCCTGCAACTGGCGCAAACGTTGCTGGCCATGCTGAATGCTCTGCTCGACCCGGGCAATATCGCCCCCTACCGAATAGAAGCGCCCCTGCACCAGATTGAAGCGCTCTGACAGATCATGGTGCCCGTCACGCAGGCGTTCGATGCTGGCATCGGCATTGCGCTGCTCGGCCACCAGGGCTTCGAAACTGACTTCCTGATTACCGATGACCGCTTCGCGCTGCCCCACCTGCTCATTCAGGGCCTGCCAGCGCAGAGCCGACAGCCGGGCCTTGAGCTGACGCTCTTCGGCCTTGTATTCCTGATATTTCTCGGCGGCCTGGGCCTGGCGGTGCAAACGCTCCAGCTGACGCCCCAGCTCATCGCGCAGGTCAGTCAGACGGGCAAGGTTTTCGTGGGTACGGCGGATACGGTTTTCAGTCTCGCGGCGGCGCTCCTTGTACTTGGAAATGCCCGCCGCCTCTTCGATAAAGTTGCGCAGATCTTCAGGCTTGGACTCGATCAGCTTGGAGATCATGCCCTGCTCGATGATCGAGTAGCTGCGCGGCCCCAGCCCCGTACCGAGGAAGATATCGGTAATGTCACGACGACGGCACTTGGTGCCATTGAGGTAATAGGTGGTCTGGCTGTCGCGGGTGACTTTGCGGCGGATCGATATCTCGGCATAGGCCGCATACTCGCCCAGCAGCGTGCCGTCGGAGTTGTCGAAGACCAGTTCGATACTGGCCTGGCTCACCGGTTTGCGCGTGGTGGAGCCGTTGAAGATAACGTCGGTCATCGACTCGCCGCGCAGGTTCTTGGCCGAGCTTTCGCCCATGACCCAGCGCACGGCATCGATGATATTGGACTTGCCACAGCCGTTGGGGCCTACCACCGCCGCCATATTGCTTGGAAAGGTAACGGTTGTCGGGTCAACAAAGGACTTGAAGCCGGCCAGCTTGATACAGGTCAGGCGCACGCTCAGGCAACCGTCAAGGCAGACAGCACCAGGGCACAACTGCGCTGGGCATAGCTGCTCAGCACCACGCGAATCTGCGCCAGGTCACGCGCCAGCACGGCGTCGAGCAACTGCGCAAACAACGCCAGGAACTCGCTCATTTCCGCCTTGCGCTGGTCCAGTGCCAGGTAATAGGCACGGCTCATGGCCGGGTGCAGGTTCTCGACGGTTTCCTGCAAATACGGGTTGTCGGCGAACGGGTACGCCGCACGCATCACATTGAAGCTGTCTTCAACGAAGGTGCTGATGTCCTGGCGTTCGTAGCTGGCGGCCAGGCGCTGCTGGATCTGCAAGAACGGCCCCAGATCGGCCGGAACTGCCCAGCGCTGGGCTACGGCATTGCCGAGCAGGATGTACATTTCGCTCATCAGCGTGCACAGGCTCTGCACCTTGTGCGCCGTAAGTTCGGTCACATGGGCGCCACGACGCGGCAGGATGGCGATCAGATGTCGACGCTCAAGGATCAATAATGCTTCGCGCACAGAGCCGCGACTGACATTCAGCGCCAGCGTCACTTTCTGTTCCTGAATGCGTTCCCCAGGCTTTAACTCGCCGCGAATGATGCGTTCGGCGAGGTGGTGAGCGATTTGCTCGGCGAGGCTGTCCGGCGCCTTGAACGTCATGTTTTACCTTCAAAATCTTTGATCAGTGCAGGCGGCGCAGTGTAACGCACTTGATATGCCCTCGCGCAGAGCCTCGGAGGCTGAATATGGCACGAAACCCGCAAATAAATCCCCCGGATATCAATCACAGGGATCACTGACCGCTATTTCTTGACCCGTAAGTCAGCTTTAGCTAAATTCAGTGTATCCCGCGTTACAACAATAATGATTATGCGAGGCCTTCCGTGATCCAGTTCCTACTCAACCAGACGCTGCGCACCGAGCACACGCTGGACCCGAATCTGACCGTGCTCAATTACCTGCGTGAACACCTGCACAAGCCTGGCACCAAAGAAGGTTGCGCCAGCGGAGACTGTGGTGCCTGCACCGTTGTGGTCGGCGAACTTCACACCGACGCTGAAGGCCTTGAACGGCTGCGCTATCGCAGCCTCAATTCGTGCCTGACCTTTGTCTCGGCTTTGCACGGCAAGCAACTGATCAGCATCGAAGACCTCAAGCACCAGGGGCAGTTGCACAGCGTGCAGCGGGCGATGGTCGACTGCCACGGCTCACAGTGCGGGTTCTGCACGCCGGGATTTGTGATGTCACTGTTCGCCCTGCAAAAAAACAGCACGGGCCAGCCTGATGGCCATCAGGCCCATGAAGCCCTGGCGGGCAACCTCTGTCGCTGCACCGGCTACCGCCCTATTCTGGCGGCTGCCGAACAGGCTTGCAGCGGGCAACAACAGGATCAGTTCGATACACACCAGAGCGCGACCATTGCCCTGCTCAAGACCATCACCCCGACCCAAACCGGCGAACTGAACAGCGGCGACAAGCGCTGCCTGCTGCCCATGACCATCAGCGACCTGGCCCAGCTGTACGAATCCCAACCCCAGGCCCGCCTGCTGGCCGGCGGTACCGACCTGGCGCTTGAGGTGACCCAGTTTCATCGCCCGCTGCCGGTCATGATCTACGTCGGCAACGTGGCCGAAATGAAGCACATCGAGCGCTTTGATGACCGTATTGAAATCGGCGCGGCGGTGTCGCTGACAGACGCCTACGGCACGCTCAAGGCCGAGTACCCGGACTTCGGCGAATTGCTGCAACGCTTCGCCTCCCTGCAAATCCGCAATCAGGGCACCCTGGGCGGCAACATCGGCAATGCCTCGCCCATTGGCGACTCGCCACCGCTGCTGATTGCCCTCGGCGCACAACTGGTACTGCGCAAAGGGCAAACCCTGCGCACCCTGGCGATCGAGGATTACTTCATCGACTACCGGGTGACGGCACGCCAGGAAGGCGAATTTATCGAAAAAATCATCATCCCTCGCGCCGACCCCAGCCATGCATTTCGCGCCTATAAAATCTCCAAGCGCCTGGATGACGACATCAGCGCCGTGTGCGCAGCGTTCAACCTGCACATCGACAACGGCGTGGTGACCGGTGCCCGCGTGGCATTCGGCGGCATGGCGGCTATCGCCAAACGCGCCGCCGCCTGCGAAGCCGCATTGCTCGGCGCAAACTGGAACAGCGCCAGCATCGAGCGCGCCTGCGCTGCACTGGCAAACGACTTCACCCCGCTCTCGGACTTTCGCGCCAGCAAGGAATACCGTCTGCTGAGTGCGCAGAACCTGCTACGCAAATACTTTATCGAACTGCAAACGCCACATCTCGAGACGCGGGTAACAGCTTATGTCTAACCATCACAAGGTTGCCCCAACCCAGGCCGAGCTGGCCGCCCTCTTCCAGCAGGACTTGAAAACCGGTGTGGGTCGCAGCGTCAAGCATGACAGTGCCGAAAAACATGTCAGCGGCGAAGCGCAGTACATCGATGACCGCCTGGAATTCCCCAACCAGTTGCACCTTTTCGCACGCCTGTCCGACCGCGCCCACGCCAGAATCCTGCGTGTCGACACCACGCCCTGCTACGCCTTCGCAGGCGTGCGCCTGGTGATCACCCACGAAGATATCCCCGGTCTGAAGGACATTGGCCCGCTACTGCCCGGCGATCCGCTACTGGCCATCGACAAGGTGGAGTTTGTCGGCCAGCCCGTACTGGCAGTGGCCGCTTGCGACCTGGACACCGCGCGCAAGGCGGCAATGGCTGCCATTATCGAATACGAAGACCTGGAGCCGGTGCTGGACGTGGTTCAGGCCCTGCGCCAGAAGCACTTTGTGCTCGATACCCACACCCATCAACGCGGCGACTCTGCCGGCGCACTGGCCGGGGCCGAACATCGCCTGCAGGGCAGCCTGCATATTGGCGGGCAGGAGCACTTTTACCTCGAGACCCAGATCTCATCGGTCATGCCTACCGAAGACGGCGGGATGATCGTTTACTGCTCCACGCAGAACCCTACCGAAGTGCAGAAGCTGGTGGCAGAAGTCCTTGATGTTTCAATGAACAAGATCGTTGTCGATATGCGCCGCATGGGCGGCGGCTTTGGCGGCAAGGAGACCCAGGCCGCCAGCCCCGCCTGCCTGTGCGCCGTGGTGGCACGCCTGACCGGGCAACCGACCAAGATGCGCCTGCCGCGGGTCGAAGACATGCTGATGACCGGCAAGCGCCACCCGTTTTATATCGAATATGACGTCGGTTTCGACGCCAGCGGCCGCTTGCAGGGCATCCAGCTGGACCTGGCGGGCAACTGTGGCTGTTCGCCGGACTTGTCCAACTCCATTGTCGACCGCGCCATGTTCCACGCCGACAACGCCTATTATCTGGGCGACGCGACGATCAATGGTTATCGCTGTAAAACCAACACGGCTTCCAACACGGCCTATCGCGGCTTTGGTGGCCCGCAAGGCATGGTCGCCATCGAAGAGGTCATGGACCGTATCGCCCGCCATCTGGGCCTCGACCCGCTGGCCGTACGCAAGGCCAATTACTACGGCAAAACCGAACGCAACGTGACCCACTACTACCAGACCGTGGAACACAACCTGCTGCAAGAAATGACCGCCGACCTTGAGGCCAGCAGCCAGTACACCGAGCGCCGGGAAGCGATCAAGGCGTTCAACGCCAGCAGTCCGATCCTGAAAAAAGGCCTGGCGCTGACCCCGGTCAAATTCGGCATCTCCTTTACCGCCAGCTTCCTCAACCAGGCCGGCGCCCTGATCCATATTTATACCGATGGCAGCATCCACCTCAACCACGGCGGCACCGAGATGGGCCAGGGCCTGAATATCAAGGTCGCGCAGGTGGTCGCCGAAGTGTTCCAGGTGGATATCAGCCGCATCCAGATCACCGCAACCAACACTGACAAAGTGCCAAACACCTCGCCTACTGCAGCGTCCAGCGGTGCCGACCTCAATGGCAAGGCCGCGCAAAACGCAGCCGAAACCATCAAGCAGCGACTTGTTGAATTTGCTGCCGACAAATATCAGGTCGAGCAACGGGCGGTGATCTTCCATAACGGCCAGGTGCAGGCTGGCGAGCAGATCATCAGTTTTGAAAGCCTGATCCAGCAGGCCTATTTCGGCCAGGTGTCGTTATCGAGCACCGGGTACTACAAAACCCCGAAGATTTTTTATGACCGCACTCAGGCACGTGGTCGGCCGTTTTATTACTTTGCCTTTGGCGCCGCCTGCGCCGAGGTGATCGTCGACACCCTGACCGGCGAATACAAAATGTTGCGTACCGATATCCTCCATGATGTCGGTGCCTCGCTGAACCCGGCCATCGACATCGGCCAGGTCGAAGGCGGGTATATACAGGGGGCGGGCTGGCTGACCATGGAGGAACTGGTGTGGAATGCCAAGGGCAAGCTGATGACCAACGGCCCGGCCAGCTACAAGATCCCCGCGGTGGCAGACATACCGCTGGACCTGCGCGTAACCCTGGTGGAAAACCGCAAGAACCCCGAAGACACCGTGTTCCACTCCAAGGCCGTGGGCGAACCGCCATTTATGCTCGGCATCGCCGCATGGTGCGCGATCAAGGACGCGGTGGCGAGCCTGGCCGACTACCGCGTGCAACCTGCGATTGACGCCCCGGCCACCCCGGAGCGGGTGCTGTGGGGTTGTGAGCAAATGCGCAAAAGCCTGTCGGGAGATCAGCATGAATAACTGGATCAGTGCCCTGGCCGAGTTGCAGCAGCAAGGCGAACCCTGCGTGCTGGTGACCATCATCGAAGAGCAAGGCTCTACCCCGCGCAATACCGGTTCGAAGATGGTCATTTGTGCAGATAAAATCTTCGACACCATTGGTGGCGGTCATCTGGAGTACAAGGCAATGGAAATTGCCCGTCAGATGCTCAGCAGCGGCAAGCACGATACCCTTCTACAGCGCTTCAGCCTCGGCGCCAGCCTGGGCCAGTGTTGCGGCGGGGTGGCCGTGCTGCTGTTCGAACCGATGGGCAAGGTGCAGGCTCAGATTGCGGTGTTTGGCGCAGGGCACGTGGCCCGAGCCCTGGTACCCCTGCTCGCCAGCCTGCCGTGCCGGGTGCGCTGGATCGACTCGCGGGAGCAGGAATTCCCGACACTTATCCCTCAAGGCGTGGAAAAAATCGTTACCGACGAACCGGTAGATGAAGTCGATGCCCTGCCTGCGGGTTGCTACTGCATCGTCATGACGCATAATCACGCCCTGGACCTGGAGCTCAGCGCCGCCCTGCTTAAACGCAACGACTTTACCTACTTCGGCTTGATTGGTTCGAAAACCAAACGCGTGAAGTTCGAACATCGCCTGCGTGAGCGCGGTATCGACGCCTCACCTTTGCAGCGCATGCGTTGCCCGATGGGTTTGAGCGAAGTCAAAGGCAAATTGCCTGTTGAAATCGCGATCTCCATCGCCGGCGAAATCATCGCCACCTACAACACTCATTTCGGCCAGCACACTGCGAGCGCCGACAGCGCGTCATCTGAATCCATTAAACAATTGTTGCCGTCTTCACGACGCAGCCATGCCACACACTGAGAATTGCCATGACTTGTAAAGCCTATCGCGCCGCCATTTTGCACAGCATCGCCGACCCCGCCGAAGTCGGGATCGAGGCCTCCTATGAATATTTCGCAGACGGCTTGCTGGTGGTCGACAACGGCCAGATCAAGGCTGTTGGCCCGGCCAGCGAACTGCTTGGCACACTGGCCGCCGACGTTGCTGTGACCGAGTACAAAGACGCACTGATCACCCCCGGCTTTATCGATACCCATATCCATTTCCCGCAAACCGGGATGATTGGCGCTTACGGAGAGCAACTGCTCGACTGGCTCAACACCTACACCTTCCCGTGCGAAAACCAGTTCGCCGATAAGGCCCATGCTGACGAAGTTGCTGACGTATTCCTGAAGGAACTGCTACGCAACGGCACTACCACCGCCCTGGTCTTCGGCAGCGTACACCCGCAATCGGTGGATGCCCTGTTTGAGGCCGCACAGCACCTGGACCTGCGTCTGATAGCCGGCAAGGTGATGATGGACCGCAACGCCCCAGACTATCTGACCGATACCGCCGAAACCGGCTACAGCGAAAGCAAGGCACTGATCGAGCGCTGGCACGGTAAGGGCCGCCTGCATTACGCCGTCACCCCGCGCTTCGCGCCGACCAGCACCCCGGAGCAATTGACCCTGGCCGGCAAGCTGCTGGGCGAATACCCGGATGTGTATCTACACACCCATATCAGCGAGAACCTTCAGGAAATCGAGTGGGTCAAGTCGCTGTTCCCTGAGCGCAAAGGCTATCTGGATGTGTACGACCACTACCAGTTGCTCGGCGAACGCTCGGTGTTTGCCCACGGTGTACATCTGTGTGACGAGGAATGTGCGCGACTCGCCGAGACGGGTTCGGCAGTGGCGTTCTGCCCGACTTCCAACCTGTTTTTGGGCAGCGGCCTGTTCAACCTGCCGATGGCCGAAAAGCACAAGCTCAATGTGGGGCTGGGCACAGACGTGGGTGCAGGTACCAGCTTCTCGCTGCTCAACACCCTGAACGAAGCCTACAAGGTCATGCAACTGCAGGGTGCACGCCTCGATCCGTTCAAGTCGTTGTACCTGGCTACGTTGGGCGGGGCGCGAGCACTGCACCTGGAAGACAAGATCGGCAATCTGCAACCGGGCAGCGACGCTGACTTCCTGGTACTGGACTACAACGCTACGCCACTGATGAGCTATCGCCTCAAGCAGTCAAAAAACATCGCCGAGACGCTGTTTGTATTGATGACCCTTGGGGATGACCGTACGGTGCAGCAAACCTATGCGGCAGGCAATCTGGTGCATCAGCGCTGATAATTTCCCTTGTGGGAGCGGGCTTGCTCGCGAGGTTATCGATGCGGTTCTACTGAAGCACCGCGTCGCCTGCATCGCGGGCAAGCCCGCTCCCACAAGAGCAGCCGAGGCTTAAAGCTTGGCAGCAGGCCGAGGGCTTTTGCCCTTGGTTTGCAGCAAGTGCGAAAACACCGCGTGCAAGTCGTCAGAGGCGCTTTCTTCGTCAAGGTTGAGCTTGCTGTCGATGTGATCCATGTGATGCATCATCAGGTGCACGGCCTGGCCGGCATCCCGGGCTTCGATGGCATCGATCAATTGCATGTGCTCGTCATAAGAGCAGTGCGAACGGTTGCCGCTCTCGTACTGGGCAATAATCAACGACGTTTGCGACACCAGACTGCGCTGAAAGCTGATCAGCGGCGCATTCTTCGCCGCTTCGGCCAACTTCAGGTGGAACTCGCCCGACAGGCGAATACCCGCACCCCGATCGCCCCGCGAAAAACTGTCGCGCTCGTCCTGGACCATCTTGCGCAGTTGCGCCAGATCATCAGCCGTAGCATGCACCACCGCCAGCTCGGTAATGGCCTTTTCAACCAGTCGCCGGGCCAGAAACACCTGGCGCGCTTCTTCTACGCTAGGGCTCGCCACCACTGCACCGCGATTAGGGCGCAGCAGCACAACCCCTTCATGGGCCAGACGCGACAGGGCGCGACGAATAATGGTGCGGCTCACGCCAAAGATTTCGCCCAGAGCCTCTTCACTCAACTTGGTGCCAGGCGCCAGACGCTGTTCAAGGATCGCCTCGAAAATATGCGCATAGACAATATCGTCCTGGGTTCCACTGCGGCCGGCCTTGCCAGCGCGGGGTTGTTTCTTGAGAGGCTGCAACTGTTCGTTCATGGGCACTCGTGTGGGAAGCGGCGGCGAATAAGGGATTACGCTAGTACGTAAACGGGTGTCACCGACCAGAAATTAATGCAAAAAACAGGGCGCATTGTACACAAAGCAGAGTGCCAGTACGACTGTACGGTCGTTTACGAACCCTGCTGTATCGCAACTAGATGCAACCTTTACGTTTAGGCTTGTCGCCTGCCCGAACTCCTATAGCACACAAGGAAGACCGTTCCATGACCGACACCCCGCAGCCGCGCTTGCATCCACTGGCAGACACCTCGCCCTCGGCGGTGGTCGCAGGCTTTATCGCCATGATGACCGGCTACACCAGCTCCCTGGTCCTGATGTTCCAGGCGGGTCAGGCAGCGGGACTTACCAGCGGGCAGATTTCATCATGGATCTGGGCACTGTCGATCGGCATGGCTGTTTGCAGCATAGGCTTGTCTTTGCGTTATCGCACACCGATCACCATCGCCTGGTCCACACCGGGGGCGGCACTGCTGATCACCAGCCTTGGCGGCGTCAGTTACGGCGAGGCCATCGGCGCCTATATCACCTGCGCGGTACTGGTGATCATCTGTGGCATCACCGGCAGTTTTGAGCGCCTGGTCAAGCGCATCCCCTCATCCCTGGCCGCCGCGTTGCTGGCGGGCATCCTGTTTAAAATCGGCAGCGAAATCTTCGTCGCGGCGCAACATCGCACCGGCTTGGTGATCGGCATGTTTTTCACCTACCTGATCGTCAAGCGCCTGTCACCCCGCTACGCCGTACTGGCGGCGCTGCTGATCGGCACCCTGCTGTCGGGCATGCTTGGGCTGCTGGACTTCAGCGGTTTTTCCCTTGAAGTGGCCGTGCCGGTGTGGACCACGCCGTCCTTTTCGCTGGCGGCAACCATCAGCATCGGCATCCCGCTGTTTGTGGTGGCCATGACCTCGCAAAACATGCCGGGCATCGCCGTACTGCGGGCCGATGGCTATGACGTGCCCGCCTCGCCGCTGATCACCACCACCGGGGTAGCCTCCTTGCTGCTCGCCCCCTTCGGTTCCCACGGCATCAACCTGGCAGCCATCAGTGCCGCCATCTGCACCGGCCCCCATGCCCACGAAGACCCGAAAAAACGCTACACCGCAGCCGTGTGGTGCGGAATTTTCTATGGCATCGCCGGCATATTCGGCGCCACCCTGGCCGCCCTGTTCGCCTCATTGCCCAAGGAACTGGTGCTGTCGATTGCCGCACTGGCACTGTTCGGCTCGATCATGAACGGGCTGAGTATTGCCATGGGCGAAGCCAGGGAGCGTGAAGCTGCCCTGGTGACCTTTATGGTCACCGCATCGGGCATGACCCTGTTTTCAATTGGCTCGGCTTTCTGGGGCATTGTTGCGGGCGTACTGACCCTGATGATCCTGAACGTCAAATCACGCTGAGCTATCAGATCGCCAGTGCCCCGCCATCGACCGCCAGCGCATGGCCTGTGGTAAATGCTGCGCCATCCGAGCACAGGTACAGCACGGCGCTGGCAACTTCTTCGACCGTGCCGATACGCCCCACCGGGTGCATCGCGGCGGCAAATTCAGCCTTGCGCGGGTCGACCTCATAAGCGCGGCGGAACATATCGGTATCGATGACCGCCGGGCACACCGCGTTCACCCGAATATGCTTTTTCGCATACTCAATGGCTGCCGATTTGGTCAGCCCGATCACCGCATGTTTGGACGCCGAGTAAATGCTCATCTTTGGCGCGGCGCCCAGTCCGGCCACCGAGGCAGTATTGACGATCGCCCCGCCACCTTGGGCCAGCATCAATGGCAGCTGATATTTCATGCACAGCCAAACACCCTTGACGTTTACCCCCATGATCGCATCGAACTCATCCAGGGTACCGTCGGCCAGGCGACCATGCTCGATCTCGATCCCGGCATTGTTGAAGGCATAGTCCAGACGCCCGTAGGTGCTGATTGTCTGCTCCATCAGTTGCCTGACCTGCGCCTCTACAGTGACATCGCAGCCTGCGAAAACAGCACTGCCGCCCGCAGTCCTTATCTGCTCGACAGTGTCTTCACCCGCTGCCACATCCCGATCGGCCACCACCACCTTCAAACCCTCGCCGGCAAATGCCAGCGCCGTGGCCCTCCCGATACCGGCCCCGCCCCCTGTCACTACAGCCACTTGCCCCGTAAACGTCATGCCCATCGTCTTAACCCTCAGCAGAGTGCATCTGTACCCCCGAAACGTTCGGGCACGGCCATCCGCCTATTTATCCGAGTGATAAAAGACTGCCTACAACCATCACCATCACTGATAAAAACCTATTCGTAAGCGCGTATTCACTTGCCCTGTAGCGTGAGAAGGTCTATCAACAGCCATCAATCTCTAAAGAGTTATAGCAATGACTGACCAGACAAACCGCCAATTCCTGCTCGCCAAACGTCCAGTCGGTGCAGCAACCCGCGATACCTTCACCTTCCAGCAAGTGCCCGTAGTACAGCCCAAGGACGGCCAGATCCTGGTCAAAAATGAATACTTGTCCCTCGACCCGGCCATGCGTGGCTGGATGAACGAAGGCAAGTCCTATATTCCGCCGGTAGCGCTGGGTGATGTGATGCGCGCCCTGGGAGTGGGCAAGGTGATTGCCAGCGCCCACCCGGGCTTTGCTGTGGGGGATTACGTCAACGGTGCCCTGGGAATGCAGGATTACTTCACCGGTGAGCCACGGGGTTTCTACAAGGTCGACCCGAAACTGGTACCGCTGCCCGTGTATCTGTCCGCACTGGGCATGACGGGCATGACGGCCTACTTCGCCCTGCTGGACGTCGGCGCACCGAAAACAGGAGACACCGTGGTGATTTCCGGCGCAGCGGGTGCTGTTGGCAGCATTGCCGGGCAAATCGCCAAGTTGAAGGGCTGCCGCGTGGTAGGCATTGCCGGCGGCCAAGAGAAATGTAAGCGGCTGGTCGAGGAGTTCGGCTTTGACGGTGTAATCGACTACAAGAACGAAGATATGCTCGCAGGCCTCAAACGCGAATGCCCCAAGGGTGTAGATGTGTTTTTCGACAACGTGGGCGGCGATATTCTCGACGCCGTATTGAGCCGTTTGAATTTCAAGGCGCGGGTCATCATCTGCGGAGCCATCAGCCAGTACAACAACAAGGAAGCCGTTAAAGGTCCGGCCAACTACTTGTCACTGCTGGTCAATCGCGCCCGCATGGAAGGCTTTGTGGTAATGGACTATGCCGATCGCTATGCAGCAGCCGGACAAGAGATGGCGGGCTGGCTGCTCAAGGGCCAGTTGAAAAGCAAAGAGCATATTGTTGAAGGCCTGGAAAGCTTCCCGGAAAGCCTGGCGAAGCTGTTCAGCGGGGAAAATCACGGCAAGCTGGTGTTGAAGGTCTGACACACCACATACAGGTGGCAGCGGACTTGCTCGCAATACAGGCACCGCGGCCTGTCAAGGCAGACCGCGGCGCGGCAATCGCGGGCTTGCCCGCGATTGCCGAATCAAAACGGTGGCAAACAGCCTTAAGCCAGCTCAGCTACCACGGCAGCGAGTGCCTTGGCCGGATCCACTGCCTGGCTGATCGGGCGCCCGATTACCAGATAATCAGAACCTGCATCCAGTGCCTGGCGAGGCGTCAGGATACGACGCTGATCGTCCTGCGCACTGCCCGCAGGACGAATCCCCGGGGTTACCAGTTGCAGACCCGGGTGCGCGGCCTTCAGCGCTTGCGCCTCCAGGGCCGAACACACCAGGCCATCCATACCGGCCTTGTCGGCCAGGGCTGCCAGGCGTAACACTTGCTCCTGAGGCTCAATATCCAGGCCAATACCGGCCAGGTCTTCACGCTCCATGCTGGTCAACACGGTCACGCCAATCAGCAACGGCTGCGGGCCGGTGCGCTTGTCGAGTACTTCGCGGCAAGCGGCCATCATGCGCAAGCCGCCCGAACAGTGAACGTTAACCATCCATACGCCCATTTCAGCTGCGGCCTTGACCGCCATTGCCGTGGTATTGGGGATATCGTGGAACTTCAGGTCCAGAAATACTTCAAAACCCTTGTCGCGCAAAGTACCGACGATTTCCGAAGCGCAACTGGTGAACAGCTCTTTGCCCACCTTGACACGGCACTGCTTGGGGTCCAACTGATCAGCCAGTTTCAATGCGGCGTCACGGGTCGGGAAATCCAGGGCGACGATAATAGGAGTCTGGCAGTCGGACATTAGCGGGTTCTCAGGCTGGTCGAAATCGGCGCGCATTGTAGCGGAACCAGCCGCTTACCGGCACCCGATGATCGTAAATACACGATTTTAGTCTTTACCAAGCTTATACCGCACATGACTGAATAACCGGCCTACACTGAAAGCAATCAACACTTACTCACTTAACAGGATAAACAGCAGCACACAGCGCAACCCCTGCCCTGTGCTGCACTCAACACGGAGAACACTCTATGCCTTGGTATGCCTGGTTAATTCTCGTCGTCGCTATCGGTGTCATTGTAGGCGCCCTGATGACACTACGTGACACAGCCAATAAAGTTGAACTGACCGATGAGCAACGCAAACGTGTTGCCGAACGCAATGCCGAAATGGACGCCAAGGAATCAAAAGACAGGTAGTCAGACAAGCGCTCAGGGCCTGCATGCCAAGGAATGAGCATCGGTGAGGAAAAACCTACAAACAGTTGCATGATTAACCACTGCATCTGTTTGAAGGTCGACGCTATGATGGTCCATTGCATAAAGAGACACCTGTCATGCGCTATTCACAAGATCATAAAGCCCAAACCCATCAGCGCATCGTTAAAGAAGCATCCGGGCTCTTTCGACGACACGGTATTGGCGCCACAGGCCTGCAACCCCTGATGAAATCACTGGGCCTTACTCACGGTGGTTTCTATGCTCATTTTTCATCCAAAAACGACCTGGTAGAAAAAGCCTTGCAGCACGCAGCCAACCAGGTTGACGGTATCTGCGCCGAACTGTTCAGCCAGCCCCACCCCCTGCACGCATTTATCGATGCTTACTTGTCTGAGTGGCATCTGACCTCCCCCCATGAGGGTTGCCCGTTGCCGACCATGTCCGCTGAAATGGCCCAACAGGGCCAGGCAAGTGTCACCACCGACCATGTCATCGATGCCAGGCTCAAACAGATCCAGGCGACCCTGCAAGGGTCAGACACTGAAGACAAAAGCATCGTGATTTTCGCTACCCTGGTAGGCGCACTGGTTCTGGCTCGCGGCGCAGAGAGTGATGCACTGAAACAGAAGATTTTCGAAGTCACGCGCAGTACATTGAAGTCGTCAGCGCCTTATGCCTGAACGCTTGCTGACAGCCACAAAAAAGCCAGTCTATGACTGGCTTTTTTCGTTCTGTTACCTGGCTTAGCTGATTACGATCTTGTCGCGGTTTCTCTCCAGAATAACCTTGCCTATGCCTTTGACCTCAAGCAACTCATCGACTGAAGTAAAATCACCATTGGCCTCGCGATAAGCCACGATCGCCTTGGCTTTAACAGCCCCTACACCCGAGAGTTCACGCTGCAGGGTAGCCTCATCTGCGGTATTGATATTAATCGTCACCACTTTGGCATCCAGCACTACTGGCGCAGCAACCACCGGTTCAACTGCTCCGGCCGCAGGTGCGGCATGGGCCACACTGGAAACACCTACCATCAAGGCAAAGAAAATCGAAGAGAGAAAAGCAGTACGCATAATTGACACTCCATAACATCGTTAATTTAAAAACAGCTTTCCTGAGCTGTATTTCAAACTTAGGCGATGGTTGAATCGCCCCTAGTTTCGTAGACACCTCCAAGCCTTAAAATGAGGCCCATTAGGAGGTGCCATGAGCAACCAGCGA
>NZ_WIWH01000027.1:0-73353 GCF_009600035.1 Pseudomonas sp. FSL R10-2964
TCGCTGGTTGCTCATGGCACCTCCTAATGGGCCTCATTTTAAGGCTTGGAGGTGTCTACGAAACTAGGGGCGATTCATTGCGACAATATTCGCGCATAACACACATAGCCCGTTCGCAATCGCGCCGCGCATAATCACTAATCGAATACGATTTACGAGAAGGGAAATAGCTACACGTCATGTGCGAATTTTCTTAATCTTCCAAATGGTTGTGGGTAAATCACTGCAGTCTGTTGATCCATCACACCGGCCCTTTAAGACCAGGGCCCACGCAAAGACAAAAGACTGCAGTTTTTCGGCCAACTGCCCCGGCCAGGCCTTATTGCCAGCCAAACCTGCCAATATAAAAGCTTTTCACGGCCTGGGTCAGCGCCATGTAAGCCAGTAAAATCACGGGCAAGAACACAAAGTACAGCGGCGGCAGCGCCTGCAATTTGAAGTAGCCCGCCAGTGGCCCCATCGGCAGGAAGATGCCCACTGCCATGATCACCCCTGTCATCACCATCAGCGGCATCGCTGCGCGGCTCTGCAGAAACGGGATTTTAGGCGTGCGAATCATGTGCACGATCAGGGTTTGAGTCAGCAACCCGACCACGAACCAGCCCGACTGGAAAAGGGTCTGGTGTTCAGGTGTGTTGGCCTTGAACACGTACCACATCAAGCCAAACGTCAGGATGTCGAAAATCGAACTGATCGGCCCAAAAAACAGCATGAAACGGCCTACATCCGCAGGCTGCCAGCGCTGTGGCTTTTTCAGCATTTCCTCATCGACGTTATCGAACGGGATGGCAATTTGTGACACGTCATACAGCAAGTTCTGAACCAGCAAATGCATTGGCAACATCGGCAAAAAAGGAATGAATGCACTGGCCACCAGCACCGAGAACACATTGCCGAAGTTCGAACTGGCTGTCATTTTGATGTACTTGAGCATATTGGCGAAGGTTCTACGCCCTTCCAGCACGCCCTCCTCCAGCACCATCAGGCTTTTCTCCAGCAGGATGATGTCAGCTGCTTCCTTGGCAATATCCACGGCACTGTCCACCGATATGCCGATATCCGCCGTGCGCAGTGCCGGAGCGTCGTTGATGCCATCACCCATAAAACCCACAACATGGCCATTAGCCTTGAGTAAACGCACGATGCGTTCCTTGTGCGTGGGTGTCAGTTTGGCAAATACGTTGGTGGTCTCCACAGCCACGGCCAGTTGGGCATCCGTCATCCGTTCAATATCATTGCCCATCAGCAAGCCTTGCTGCTCCAGGCCCACCTCACGACAGATCTTGGCCGTAACCAGCTCGTTGTCACCTGTCAGAACCTTTACCGCTACCCCGTGCTCGGCCAGGGCTTTAAGCGCCGGTGCGGTGCTCTCCTTGGGCGGGTCGAGGAACGCCACATAGCCAATCAACGTCAACTCCTGCTCATCACTCAGGCTGTAAGCGTCACGCCCATCAGCCATGGACCGCGCAGCCACGGCCACAACGCGCAAGCCCTCTTCGTTGAATGCCGCAGTCACTTGGCGAATGCGCACCAAGAGTTCATCGCCAAGAGTTTCTTCCTTCTCCCCATGACGAACTGTCTTACATACGGAGAGTACTTCCTCGACAGCTCCCTTACAGATCAGCAAGTGCGGCCGGTCCTGCTCGACCACTACCACCGACATGCGCCGACGGGTAAAGTCGAACGGAATTTCATCGACCTTGCTGAAGGCCGTCCCCACGTTCAATTCGCGGTGGACCTCGACGTGCTCCAGTACTGCCACGTCCAGCAGATTTTTCAACCCGGTCTGGTAATAGCTGTTGAGGTAGGCCATTTCCAGTACGTCGTCAGACTCCTGCCCCCAGACATCCACATGCCGGGCCAGAAAAATCTTGTCCTGTGTCAGGGTCCCCGTTTTATCGGTGCACAGTACATCCATCGCACCAAAGTTCTGGATGGCATCCAGGCGTTTGACGATGACTTTTTTACGCGACAGGAAGACGGCTCCCTTGGCCAACGTCGAGGTCACAATCATTGGCAGCATTTCCGGAGTCAGCCCCACCGCAACGGAAAGTGCGAACAGCAAGGCTTCAGTCCAGTCGCCCTTGGTGAAGCCGTTGATAAACAGCACCAGCGGCGCCATCACAAACATGAACCGGATCAGCAACCAGCTGACTTTGTTGACCCCGGCCTGGAATGAGGTCGCACCGCGCTCAGTGGTCCCGACGCGCTGCGCCAGAGCACCGAAATAGGTGTTATTACCGGTCGTCAGCACGACCGCAGTGGCGGCCCCGGACACCACGTTGGTGCCCATGAACAAAATAGTGTCCAGTTCCAGCGGGTTGCTGGTCTGGCTGTCGAGCTGACGCGCAAACTTTTCCACGGGCATGGATTCGCCCGTCATCGCGGCCTGGCTGACGAACAAATCCTTGGCGCTGAGCACCCGGCAATCTGCCGGGATCATGTCGCCAGCAGACAATACGATCAGATCGCCCGGCACCAACTGCTTGATCGGCAGCTCGATACGCTGCGCCCCCCTGATCTGGCGTGAGGCGCCGGAAAACTTGCCGAACACGGGCGAAGCGTCTGCACTGAAGTCGCGACGCATCACCGTCGCGGTGTTGCTCACCATGTCTTTGAGCGCATCGGCGGCTTTGTTGGACTTGGCCTCTTGCCAAAAACGCAGCACGGTCGACAGCACCACCATGGTGCCGATCACCACCGCCGCCTGAATGTCATCAGTGGCCAGGGAAACTGCGGCGAGCAAGGTCAGCAGCAAGTTGAACGGGTTTTTGTAGCAATGCCACGCGTGTATCCAGGGGCTTAGCGGCTGCTCGTGTTCGATCTCATTGAGGCCGTGGCGATCGCGCAGCACATCGACCTCGGCGTCGCTCAAACCGTCGGTGTGGGTGCCCAGGTTGTCGATCAGTACCGCGCTGTCACTGTTGGCCGCGACCACCAGCATCTGTGCCAGCGTGGGTGGTACTTCGCGGTTGACCGTGGTGTTGGTCAGGCTGTCGAGCAGGACCAGACGCCGGAAATGCCGGCCAATATGGCGAGTCCGCAAAAAGCCGGCGAAAAATTCTTTCAGGGAGAGTTTCATGGTGCTGCTCCTGCGCCGCCTGCGCTCACGCCATGCAGAGTACCTGCGCAGCCGGCATTGATCTGAGGCCTTCGTTCATGGGGTCAAACTCGTGAGCGAGCCAAAAGGCACGCGCATGCAACGTGCTGCGACCTGCCACTGGAGGGGCGTAATCACATACGTTTCTGTGTCGATAAGTGGACTTGGGCAATCAGGCCAGAACAGCCCAACCAAGACGCCAACTGCTTATGCGCGACGTTTTCGAGATTAAACCTTGGTGGGGTTTGTGGTGTGCATATAAGAAAGTTCTTCAGGCGCAGTTCAGTTTCATCTCTGAAATGTCATGCAATCTGATTTTTTAGCGCCACTCAGGCGTTGTCCCACTGCCTGATACGGATTCGGCAATGCTTCATGGCGTTAACGATATGCTTCTCGACCACACTGCGCGATACCCCGAGGCGTTCGGCGATTTCAGGGTGCGACAGTCCTTCGATCTTGCGCAGCAGAAAACACTCGCGACACGCCGCAGGCAGCTCAGCCAGGGCTTTCTGGATCATGGCCAGGCGCTGGTCGTGGTCCATTAATAGTTGAGGCGAGGGGCTGTAAAAACGCTCTTCGCTATCCAGCACTTCCAGCGGTTCGGCCTGGCGCAGGCTGCTGCGGCGATGGCCGTCGATCACCAGATTAAGTGCAGTGCGATACAAAAAAGCACGTGGCTGCGCGATCGGCTCGTCGCCTGAACGCTCCAGCACTCGCACATAAGCGTCATGCACCACGTCTTCGGCCGCCTGGGCATTACCCAGCCTGGCACTCAAAAAGCCCACCAGTTCGCGATAGTAGTTTTCCAACAGGACTCCTGGCCGCAACAGCAACGGCAACACTCCATGAGCGCAGAAACAGATCTAATGGGATAACGGCGTGATGATGGCACTTTTGTAGATGTAATTTATAGTAATTCTCATATAGATTTAAACCCCAACCCCTCAAACAACTGCGAAACATTCAGCAGCATCCCAATCGGCAAACCGCTAATGGGGTGGCAGTCGGGGGGGTCAGCTGAAGATTCATGATCTGTGGTCAAGAGTGCTTTGCTTGGCCAGCGGTTTTTCCGCCGGTGAAGGGCGAGGAGACTCAACCTCATTCTTACGTCCACCAAGGAGATATCCATGACAGTTCCAGCATTTGGCCTCGGTACATTTCGCCTTAAAGGCCAGGTAGTCATAGACTCGGTCAGCAATGCCCTGGACCTGGGCTACCGCGCCATCGACACCGCACAGATTTACGAAAATGAAGCTGAAGTCGGCCAGGCCATTGCCGAAAGCGGCGTGGCGCGTGACGAACTGTTTATCACCAGCAAAATTTGGGTCAGTAATTTCGCCAGGGAGCAACTGATCCCCAGCCTTGAAGAGAGCCTGAAAAAACTGCGCACCGACCATCTGGACCTGACCCTGATTCACTGGCCGAGCCCTGACAATGCAGTCCCGGTAGCCGAGTTTATGGGCGCATTGCTTGAAGCCAAAGAAAAGGGCCTGACCCGGCAGATTGGCGTCTCGAACTTCACCATCGCCCTGATGAAAGAAGCCATTGCCGCGGTGGGCGCGGAAAATATCGCGACCAACCAGATCGAACTGCACCCCTACCTGCAAAACCGCAAAGTGGTGGAATTCGCACAAAGCCAGGGCATCCATATAACCTCGTACATGACCCTGGCTTACGGCGAAGTACTTAAAGATCCAGTGATCATGGCCATTGCCGACCGCCATAACGCCACTGCGGCACAAGTGACCCTGGCCTGGGCCATGCAATTGGGCTATTCGGTGATTCCGTCTTCGACCAGGCGCAGCAACCTTGAGAGCAACCTCAAGGCCTGCTCACTGAAACTGAGCGATGACGACATGGCCCGGATTGCAGCCCTGGACCGCGGTCATCGCCTGACCAACCCACAGAGCGTTGCGCCAGCGTGGGATTGACCTTGAATCCTTCAAGCCCCTTGTAGTCGCTGACGAGGAACGAAGGCTGCGAGCGGCTGGACACGTTCAGAAGGGGCACCCTCCCATTGCTTTCAAGCCCCCCTCGCAGCCTCGCTCCGCGAGTCAGCGACTACACGGCCCACGCAATCACGGGTTATTGGAGGCCAAACCGCTGCAACTGCATTTCCTGCAGCCGGCTCAAGGTGCGGCGAAAGGCAAACTCCAGGTACCCCTGGGTATACAAATGATCCATCGGCACCTGCGCTTCAATACACACCGGTACCTTGCGGTCATAGCACTCGTCGATCAGGGCAATAAAACGCCGCACACTGTCATCGTATTTTGACAGTTGCGGCAGCTCACGATCCCCCGCCTCGACCTTCACCGCCCCGTCTTCCGTACCACGGGCTATTTTGCCTTCGCGCTGCTCGGCACTCAGGCAGGGCACTTCGCTGAGCAACATGACCTTGTAACGATCACAAATCTGCATGAACTCAGTGGCCGCCAGCGGCTGCTCGCACAGCTCATGAAAATTGCACCACAGCACCCCATCACTGGCCTGCACCACGTTCAGCGAGCGATGGCCCACATCAATGGGTTGGTCAGACACCGCCTGGCCCTCGGTCAAGGATCTGAACACCGGCTCTATGGCACTCGGCCGGCCCGGCCCGGTCACCCAGTAACGCTGATGTGCAATGCCGGGATGCAGGCGGTGGTCTTCAATACCGTTTACCGCCACCACCTCCATATGCTTGAGAATCGCCGTAATACCGGGAGCAAAACGATCACGGTTAAAACCGTGACCATAAAGGTCGTTCGGTGGCTGGTTTGAGGTACAAACCAGCACCACGCCTTCATCGAACATCACCTGAAACAGACGCCCAAGAATAATCGCATCGGCAATGTCATTGACGAACAGTTCGTCAAAGCACAGCACCTTCACTTCCGCGCCCAGGCCTTTAGCCAGTGTCTTGAGCGGGTCCGCCGTACCGGTCAGCTGAAACAGGCGCTGATGTACCCATTGCATAAAGTGATGAAAATGCTGACGCCGTGCGGGCACCCGCAGGCTTTGATAGAACTGATCCATCAACCAGGTTTTGCCCCGCCCCACCGGCCCCCACAAATACACGCCATTGACCGGCTGCGCACCCGAGTGCAGGGCCTCATGGCAGCGCTGCAAGGCCTGGACTGCAACCCATTGGGCGGGGTCGTGGACAAAGCCCTGGTGTTCGACAGCTTGTTGATAGGCATTAAGGGGGGACACGACATTCATATCGATAAATGGCTCCTGAACCAGAGAGGCCAGTATGCCAGCCAGGAGACGACCCAGGCACTTGAAAAATAACGCAGGGCCCTCACATTGTTACCCATGTGGTAACAGAGCATTTTGCCATCAGCTATTTTTACTTTTGCAAATCAGCGTAACCTCACTCACATGACTCAACTATCAGTTGCACTTGAAACTCCGGTACTTCGTACGCACCCGGCGACCTTGCCGGGTGTCGTAACTTCTTCCCGCCTTATCGGCAAATGAAGTCAGTCAGCTTTAAATCTTGATTACTTTAGAGGCCAATCACATGAAAAATCTTATTGCACTGTTTCTCGCCGGTTTTGCCACATTGGCTGTTGCAGGTGAAACTTCCACTGTTCAGCCTGCGACTGTAGAACACTACCACTACGGTACCCAACTGGATATTGCGCGGGTGGTCAGCCTGTCCAACATACCCAAGGTGTGTGAAGTGGTACCGGCCACCATGGTCTATGAAGACTCCCAAGGCCAGCGCCACACCCTTGAATACCAGGTGATGGGCGACGGCTGCAGCACCCACTAAAGTTCAATGGTTGCACGCACGGATGCGACCCCAGCCCCCTCTTTGAGGGGGCTTTTTCGTGGTGCTGCGGAAAAAGCGTCGATTGTTACTGATCCGGAAAGACTCCATGACGATCTTTTGACTTTAATCAATACGCAGCGCGCGTATTCTATGTACATCCCTCAACGCAACACTGAAACAGGGCACGGTACTTCGTGTTACGCCACTTACTCCACGGCGTAACAACTTCGACCGCCACCATGGCAACTGAAGTCAGTGATTCGTGATTGTTTTAAGGTCTTATAAATGAAACGTTTGATCGCTCTTGCACTTATTGGCTTTTCTACGCTGGCGGCTGCTGACGAACTTCAAGTTACGCAACTACAACCGGTGGTCGAGCATTACACTTATGCCACCGACCTGGATATTGCCAAAGTTATCAGCGTGTCACCGGCTGCCGACGTCTGTGAAGTAGTGCCCGCACAAATGACCTACGAAGACCACCAGGGTCAGCGTCATATTCTTGAGTATCGCGTGATGGGCAATGGTTGCAGTAACGGCTGATATTATCGCCAGGCGCAACTATCCCCATACAGCCCCCGTTTAACGGGGGCTTTTTTATGGATGGCATTGCGCGGTACTCTCGACGCAAACCAATGGCAAGGAGCCACCCACGATGCAGCCCCTACCTACCCTCCAGACCTCGCGACTGGTACTGCAACCCCTGCAACTAAGCGACGCGCCCGCCATCCAGAGGCGCTTTGCCCACTGGCAAGTCGTGCGCTACCTGAATGCAGTCGTGCCATGGCCCTACCCGGACGATGGCGCACTGAGCTATGTGCGTGACGTGGCGCTGCCAGCCATGGCCCGCAGCGAAGAGTGGCACTGGACGATTCGCCTGTTAGCAGAGCCAGATGAGCTGATTGGCAGCATCAGCTTGATGGATGCCGTGGACAACAACCGGGGGTTCTGGCTGGCGCCGCAATGGCAGGGTCAGGGGTTGATGAGCGAAGCCTGCGAGGTGGTCGATGCCTACTGGTTCAAGACCTTGCACCGCGCGTGCATGCACGTGCCCAAAGCGGCGCCCAATACGGCTTCACGACTTATTTCCGAGCGAGGCGGAATGCGCTTGATAGGCAGGGAAGAGAAAGACTTTGTCAGCGGCAGGCTGCCATGCGAGCTGTGGGGAATAACTCGCGAACAATGGTTGGCCCGGCAGAAAACCTGAGGCGTAAAAACACCCGACCCTGTCAAAACAAACGATCAGGGCCGGGTAGAAACGCTCAGTGCACGATTCGTTTCAGGTACCGGGAATCAGTCTTTCTTCTCGGAAATTACCTTACCGGTCGAATCGAAAATAATTTCGTATTCCAGGCCATCGACCTTCTTGATGCCTTCGGCCTTCCAGATACCGGCAGCCGGGTCCTGGGCTTCAATTTTCTTGATCACGGTGTAGCCGTTCTTGTTCTTGAGAACTTCGACCAACTCCTTGGAGAATGCCCAGTTCGGATCAACAGGCTGAGCCATCGCTGCACCGGCACCCAACAAAGCAGCAGTAGTGATCACAGCAGCAAAGGTTTTCTTCAACATTGTCTTAACTCCATTAATTGATGTTGCGTCTGGTACTCAATGTGACTGGAACAACCGTAGCAGAGAAAAACCCGGCCATAGGGCTAAATGACATGCTTTTGACATGGCTCATGTTCTCGTTAGCTCTGGCACGGGGTTAGAATGCGCAAAACCGGGAAATATCAATGAGTGAAACACGCCACACAGACGCTGAAAACGAGGCCATCACCGAAGCTGCGGCTCAGTGGTGCCTGCGTTTGCACGAGCCCGACTGCACCTGCCAGGAACGTGAAGCTTTCGCTGTGTGGCTAAATGCCAACCCCCTCCACGCGCTGGAATATGAAGCGATGCTGGATGTCTGGGACATCAGTGCGCACCTGACACGTCCGGCCCCCGCTCCAGCCCGGGTGGTTGCATTGCCTCCCGCACCGCGCCGCAGCACCTGGCAGCGCTTTGCCGTGGCCGCCGCCATTACCCTGCTCGCCCTTCCCGTGGCAGCCTACAGCGGCTGGCAACTGGGCTGGGTGCCCAATGCCCATGAGCGCTACAGCGCCGATGCCAGTGCCAGGACGGTGACACTGCCCGATGGCAGCCAGGTCGAACTCAACCTGGGTAGCCAACTGACCTTCAGTAACTACAAGGATCAGCGCCAGGTGACCCTGAGCAAGGGCGAGGCCTTTTTCAAGGTCAGTCACGACGCATCCCACCCGTTTCTGGTGCAGGCGGCAGAAGGCCAGGTGCGTGTCACAGGCACCCAGTTCAATGTGTGGATGTACGAAGACCAGGTGCGGATCACCCTGCTCGAAGGTTCGGTGCTGGTCACCAGCAACAAGCGCCTGAGTGGCGATGGCCTGCGGTTGGAGCCGGGCATGCAGGCGCGTTACAAGGCAGGCGACCATGCCGCGCAAATTGGCCCGGTCGCGGCCGTCACCTCCGAGCTGGCCTGGCGCAACGGCCAGCTGGTGCTGGACAACCTGTCACTGGCTGACGCCTTGCCCCTGATCAACCGCTACCTCGACACTCCCCTCGCCCTGGCCGACAGCGCCACCGGCAAACTGCGCATTGGGGGTGTATTCAATACCCGGGAAATCGATCATCTGGTGACCTCCCTGCCCAAAGTGTTGCCGGTATACCTGAGCCGCAACACCGAGGGTCGGCCGGTGCTGACTGCCCGCCAGGCCCTGTAGAGGGCCAGAGCATGCCCTTCACGATTAAAAAAATTTAATAATCGCTCCAAACCCCCGCCTACACTGGTCGCAAACGCGATTGAGACGAATTCACGACAAAATTTCTACATTTGAATGTTCATGATTTCTGTCGCTCATTCGTCTAGTTAAGTAAGAGCATTTTTTTCTTTTCCTGATCAGGCTCTGAAAAGGAGTTTTTTGCATGCATAACCAGCAAATACCAACGGATGGTAGAAACCCGCATCGCGAAGTCGCTTTTCAGCCCGATACCGGGCTGCTTGAAGCGCTCGCGCCCTTGCAAGGCAACGAACGGATCCGCCACCTGCTCAAGTGTTTCGGGCTGCGTACCAGCCTGGTGCGGCTCAAGGTCATTGACGCGCTGTTAACGGCTGCAGGCAATGATCGCAGGCTGGGGGTGCGCGGCATGCACAGCCACTTGCAGGCGCTGGATATCCCGCTGTCATTCTTGAGTGTGCGCGAGGTACTCAAGCGCCTGTGCAGCGAAGGGGTGGTGGTACTCAACAGCGACAAGAGCTACAGCCTGCATCCACAGGCTGAAGCCGTTTTGACCGGCAAGATCGAAGCTTAGATCTTGGTCTTGCGGCGCATGACGCCGTTGATGACAACCACGACCACGGCCACACCGATGGCGATGTACTGGAACATCTTCTCGGTGATCATGCCGGCGTTTTGCAAGTAAGAAAGGCCGAACATGATGCCCAGAACCACCAGTGATATCAAAATCGAGTATTTCAAGCGCTGCGAAGGGGTCATGACCTGTTCCTGACAGTAAGTCCGTATACGAAAGCCGCCAACCGGGTCGGTTTTCATGGAGAAATTGAAAAAATCGGGCCCCATCTTACAGCCAAGCCAGCTTTTTGGCTGCCACCAACGAACATCCCGGGCCTGCCCTGCAGGCCCGGGCTAACGTTTGAAGGCACTCCCCGGCCGGGCACACAGGTCCACCAGCCAATCCACAAAGACACGTACCCGCGGCGACAATTGCCGATGGTGTGGATATAAGGCTGTTAACGCCAGCCGCGGTGGCAAACAGTCTCTGAGCACTTCTTGCAGGCGCCCTTCGCGCACCAGCTGCGCAACATGGTAATGGGGGGTTTGCACCAGCCCGTACCCCGCCACACACGCCGCCAGATACCCCTCGGCACTGTTGACCGCAAGCCGCTTGGGCAAGTCGACGAGGCGCACTTCATCATCGACCTGGAATTCCAGCCCGTAACGCTTGCCCGAGGCGCTGGAGAAATATTCCACCACCTGATGCCCGCTCAGGTCTTCGAGCGATTGCGGTACACCGCGAGCTTGCAAATAGGCAGGGCTGGCGCATGTCACCTGATCCATCTGCACCAGGGGCCGCGCCACCAGGGAGTCGTCCATGGTCAGTCCACCGCGGATCACACAATCCACACCTTCCCGAATCAGGTCCACCGGGCGGTCGTTGAGGCCGATTTCCAGTTCGATCTGCGGGTAACGGTCCGTGAACTCCGGCAAGGCCGGCAACACCACCAGACGCCCCACCGAAGCGGGCATCTCGACCCGCAGCGTGCCTTTGGGCTGGCTGCCGCGAAACAGCCCTTCGGCATCTTCAAGATCATCCAGCAGGTTGACGCAGCGCTGGTAGTACGCCGCGCCGTCCAGGGTCGGACTGACCTGGCGAGTGGTGCGATGCAGCAGCTGCACGCCCAAATGCGCTTCCAGTTGCTTGATCAACACCGTCACCGATGCACGAGGTAATTGCAGACTGTCGGCAGCCTTGGTAAAGCCGCCCAGTTCAACGATGCGAGTGAAGACCCGCATCGCGTTGAAACGGTCCATAACCCCTCCATTGTTTAGAAATTACGAACAGTGATGGTGTATTTACCCTGTTTATCTTGCCACTGTCGAGGTGAAGAATAGCTCTACCCCCACTCATTCAGGAGCACCTCGCATGCACACTCGCCAACTGGGTAAAGACGGACCTCAGGTCAGCGCTATTGGCCTGGGCTGCATGGGCATGACCGACTTCTACACCACCGGCAGCGACACCCGCGAAGCCGTGGCCACCCTGCACCACGCTCTGGAACTGGGCATCAACCTGCTCGATACCGCCGACATTTATGGGCCACACACCAACGAAGAACTGATTGGCCAGGCCATTCGCGGGAAACGCGAGCAAGTGTTTCTGGCCAGTAAATTCGGCATCGTCCGCGACCCGGCCAATCCGGCCTTTCGCGACATAAATGGTCGCCCCGAGTACATCCGCCAGGCCGTCGAAGGCAGCCTCAAGCGCCTTGGGGTTGAGACGCTCGATCTGTACTACCAGCACCGCATGGACCCGAACGTACCGGTTGAAGAAACCGTCGGCGCGCTGTCAGCTCTGGTCAAGGCAGGCAAGGTGCGTTATCTGGGCCTTAGCGAGGCATCGGTGGCGACCCTTGAACGAGCGCACAAAGTGCATCCGATCAGCGCATTGCAAAGTGAGTACTCGCTGTGGAGCCGCGACCAGGAAGGCAACGGTTGCCTTGAAGCCTGTCAGCGCCTGGGCATTGCCTTTGTGCCCTACAGCCCGCTGGGTCGGGGGTTTTTGACCGGTGCGCTAAGAACCGTGGACGATTTTGCCGCAGACGATTTCCGCCGTTTCAATCCCCGTTTCCAAGGTGAGAACTTCGGCAAAAACCTGCTGTTGGTCGAACAAGTGCAAACCCTGGCTGCCGAAAAAGGCGTGACGGCCGGGCAACTGGCGTTGGCCTGGGTACTGGCACAGGGCGATTACCTGATCCCGATTCCGGGCACCAAGCAACGCAAGTATCTGCAGGAGAATGTGGGAGCGCTGGAGGTCAAGCTGAGCGCCAGCGAGCTGGCCGCACTGGAAAGCATATTCCCGGCCAGTGCCGTGGCCGGGTTGCGCTATGCCGAAGCAACGATGAAGCAGCTCACTCTCTGAGACTGCACTACCTTTACCCTATCCTGTGGGAGCGAGCCTGCTCGCGATACAGGCAAACCGCGTCGCCTGTTTCGCGAGCAGGCTCGCTCCCACACCATCAGGTCATATCACAGCACGTCAGAAATCCCGTTTGTAGAAGATATCCAGCGAGCTGGCAAAACCGCTGGCTACTTCGACATACACACGCTTGCTCAGTTTGTAGCGCAGGGCAATGGTACTGGCAGGTTCAAACACACCCACACCATAGCGTACGCTCAGCCGCTCGTTGATCTTGCCACTGGCCACCACTGCAGTGCTGTTGCCGGTGCCTTCGGTATCAAGCTCAAAATCCTTGATCCCCAGGTGGTTGGCCAGGCTGGTGGTAATCCCCGAACTGCCCATCAGGCCCAGGCCCAGCGCCGCCTGCGCCAGCAGGTTTTCATCTTCCCCGGTACCCGTCAGCGGACGCCCAAGAATCAGGTAGGACAACGCCTGTTCCTGACTCATGGCCGGTTCCGAGAAGATTTGCGTAGTGGGCTGTTCCGCACTGCCTGTCAGGCGAATCCCGGCAATCACGTCGTCGGTCTGGCGGACCGCTTCGATATCCAGATAAGGCTGGTCAATCGGCCCGGCGAACAGCAAACGCGCACGGCGTATGGTCAGCTTCTGGCCATAGGCACGGTAGCGACCGTTATTGAGGCGCAGCTCGCCACGGGTGTCCATGTCGTTGCCAATATGCACCTGCCCCGCCAGATCGGCGTTCAGGCCAAAGCCGGAGAATGTCAGCAACTCCTGCCCCACCACCACGGTGATATCCATGTCGACCTGCATCGGCGCGGCTTCACCCGTCGTCTGCTGGCCCACAATCACCGTGTCATCTGACACCTTGACCGTCGAGGGTGGCAATTCCCGTACCACGATTTCACCCTTGGGCACGTTCACCGTACCGGCGATCAACAGGGTGTTGTCGGGGTTGAGGGAGATTTTCAGGTCCGGGGCGACTTCCAGCTTGGCATAAGGCTCGACCGTCACCGGCAGGTTGTTGCCCTTGACCAGCACATTGACCGCCACTGCCTGACCCCAGGCCACATTGCCGCTGACGCTGCCCTGGCCCTTGTCGCCGCTGGTCCAGCCGCCATTGATCTGCGCCGTTTCGCCGTTGATGGCCAGCGAAAGCTGCACATTCTCGAAGTTGGTCGGCAGCTCCGGCCCCGAGATTTCACCGCCGGTCAGGGCCACATTGCCGTTGACATGGGGCGACAGCAAAGCACCCGATATCGTGCCAGAGCCGTTGAGCTGGCCGGTGAGTTTTTCCACCATCGGCGCAAACGGACGAATCATCGACACATCCAGCCCGGTGAGACGGAATTCACCGGTAACAGGTTTGCTTTTGGGCAGCGGATTGATCCGCGCTGCCAGCATCAACTGCCCCAGCTTGCCACCATCGAAATCAAGCCGCGATTCAACCCGGTTAGGGGTCAGGTTGCTGGTCAGCTTGAACGCCTGGTATGGGAAGTCCAGCCACTGGCCCTTGTCTTTGAAGCGCAACGTGCCACCACTGGCATCCACCACCACCTGGCCTTTAGGCCCGCTGGCAGGCAAGTCCAGCATCAAGTCGGCATTGAGCTGGCCCTGCCACTGGAAGTCCTTGGGCAACCACTCAGCCAGGCTGTCGAGGGGGAACTGCTTGAGGTGCAGACGCAGTTTCGGGTCCGGCACCAGGCGCTGCTCTTCGCTGCACAAGCTCGCCGGGCCGGAGAGCCAGCACTGCGCGCCCAGATTGAGCCGGCCATCGGCCAGGCGCTCCAGCCGTGCCGGGTTTTGCAGCACCCAGGCCTGGCCGCCGGCCTTGACGTCGCCACTGGCCAGTCGCCCGCGCCAGTTGCCTTTGTCCAGGCCGCCATCCACGGCCAGGCCCAGTTGCACCAACGGTCCTTGCAAATCCAGCTTGAGCTGCTGACGCTTGATATCGCCACTGCCGTTGGCGGTGAGCACGCCCAGTTGGGTGTCACCGGCGCGGATGCCGCTGCCCTTGAGGTCGATGCGGCCACGCTGGTTGCGATCGAGGCTGGCATCCAGGGTCAGGCTTTGCAGATGATTGTCGGCAAACGCAAGTTGCTGCCCATTGAGCGCCACTTTGCCTTGCGGTGCCTTGAGGGTTCCGCCTACATCGACACGGCCCTTGAGCTGACCGCGCAGTTCGGGCCACAGCTGGCCCAGACGCGGCATATTGAGATCAAGCTGGGCCTTGATTTGCTCCTGCAAACTGGCGCTACCATTGATGCGATTATCGCCCAGGCGAATATCCAGCGCACTGACGGTCCAGGCCTCACCGGCGCCCTGGGCCTTGGCTTGCAGCACCGCAGGCAGGCCGCGCAAACGGCCCTTGAGGTCGAGATTGGCATCCAGCTCCAGACGCTCGTTTTTAAATGAACCCTTGCTGCGCAACGGGCCTGCCAGCGTACCCGGCAACTCGGCCACCCAATACGCAGGGTTGAGCGCACTCAGGTCCAGCGCCGTGTCCCACACCACGCCATCGGCAAACTGCACATTGACGTGGCCCTCGGCTTTGCCCTGCCCGGCCACCAGTTTGAGCTGCGGCAGGAAGACCTTGCCCAGATCGCCACTGAACGGGCTGCTGAGGCTGAACTTGCCCGCCGGGCCATCAAGGTCCGCCTTGAAGTTGCCCAGATAATTACCGTCGCGATAGGACACTTCACCCACAAACGTGCGCAAATCCACATCAGGCTTGTCGATCAGCGGATACAGGTTGTGCCAGGGAAACTCCAGCCAGTCGATTTTGGCCTCGGCGCTCAAGCCTTCATGCCAGTCCACTTGCCCCGACAGTTTCAGGCGCTGCTGCGGGTTGGCGGTCAGGTCCAGCGCAGCGATCTGCGCACCCTTGGCATCCACGCGGCCTTTGAGCTGCAGGTTCACTGGCTGTTTTTCGGCAGGCAACAGGGCGCTGCCATTCAATTCATAGCCGTCCTTGAGGTCGCCCTTGGCCGTCAGCAACAACTGATTGAGCACCAGGGTGTCCGGCAGATCGGGGCTGGCCTTGAACGGTTCGGCGGTGATTTTCAATTGCGCCGGCAAGTTGTCGGCCAAAGGCTGCAGCTCGCCCGTCAGGTGCGCATTGATGTAACCGGTGGTGTCGGCCTTGAGGTTCAAGCTAGTACGCAGATTGCCATCAACCTTGAGCGCGATCGCCAGGGGTTTGCCATCCGGAGCTGGCAGGCTGACGTTACCTTGCAAGGTCAACGGCCAGTCGCCATTGGGTTGCAGCAGGCCGGACAGGTCAACGTTGAGGTCTTCGCGCTCGACCTGCACCGAGTCGAGCTGCAAGCCCTTGGCCGTCCACTGCGCCGACATCTGCATGCCCTTGAGCTGCTCGATGCCGTTGAACAGTACATTGCCGACCTTGACCACACCCACTTCAATCGCCAGCGGCAATTTCAGCTCCGGCAGGCTGATCGGCCCGCTGCTGCTGTCTTCACTGGGCGGAAATTGCAGGCTGATGGCGTCAGCCTGCAATTGATCGATACACAGCGTCATGCGGGTCAGACAACCCGGCGACCAGGCAAAGATCGGCCGGCTTACCTCCACCCGGCTGGTGCCTTGCTCCCACAAGAGATGATCGGCACCCCACTGGCCGCCCAGGCGCCCGGCAAAATTCTCCACCTGCAAACCCGGTACCTGCCCCAGCACCCAGCGGCTGCCTGCTTGCGTACCCAGAATCACGCCCACACTGACAACGGCCAGCAGCACCAACGCCACCAGCACCAGCCCGGCTATTTTCAAACCACGAATCACAGTTCTGGCCCCATCGAAAAGTGCAAACGGACACCGCCATCGTCATCCAGCGCATGGGCCAGATCCAGACGTATGGGGCCTACCGGCGAGATCCAGCGAATACCAACGCCGACCCCGGTTTTCAGGCTCGGAAAGTCCAGTGTGTTGAACGCATTGCCCTGGTCGACAAAGGTCGCCCAGCGCCACTTTTCGGCGAACTGATATTGATATTCCAGGCTACCCGCGAGCATGTAGCGCCCGCCAATACGATCACCTTCGGAGTTTTTCGGCGACAGACTCTGGTAATCATAACCGCGCACGCTCTGGTCGCCACCGGCGAAGAAGCGCAGGGACGGTGGAATCGATTTGTAGCCGTTGGTGGCACTGCCACCAAACTGGATCCGGCCCAAAAAGCGGTGTTTTTCCCACAGGGTGGTCAACGCCTTGAACTGCACATCGCCATGCAGCAGGTTGGTATCGGACATCAACCCTTGCTTGGCCACCTGCATATCCGTGGTCACACTGTAGCCGTGACTGGGGTCGATGCGGTTGTCGCTGCGCAATACCGAATAGCTGACGCCCGGCATCAGCAAGGTACTCAGGCCCGAGTCATCGCCCAGGCGGTACTCTTCATGCTGCCATTTGAGCGAGATGACGCGCGTCCAGCCGTTATCCAGTTTGCTGTGCCACTCCGGGCCGACCGTGAGCAGCTTGCTCAAGGTGTCGGTGTTGGCGATTTCTTCGTTTTGATAACCCGCAGCAAGACGCAGTTTATCGGTCAGCGGTGGATCCAGCGGGATGTCATACCAGGCACCGACGTTTTGCTTGGGCTGGGATATTTCGGATTCAAAGCCGTAGCTGTCACCGCGCGGGTTGCCCCAGTGGCGCATCCAGCTGGCCTTGCCACGGGCTCCGGTATCGGTCGAGTAACCCAGGCCCAGGGTCATGGTGCGCGGCTTGCGGGTTTCCAGGTCGACGTCGACCGGGATCACCTGCCCCACCGCAGTACTGGGTGCGGCATCGACGCGCACCACTTCAAAGTAGCCACTGCTTTGCAGGTTCTGGTTAAGTTCGGCAACCAGTTCCGAGTCGTACGGGGTATCCGGGGTAAACGGCACCATGCGTTGCAGCAAGGTCTGGTCAAAGGGTGCATCGCCGGCAAAACTGACTTTACCGAGAAAAAAACGCGGGCCGCTTTCGTAGACCAGATTGATATCGGCAAAACCGCCCTTGGGGTCGACCAGCAGTTCATGCTGAGTGAATTTACCATTGAAAAAACCGTAACGCAGGGCACGGTTCTGGATCAGGCGCTTGGCGTCTTCGTAGTTGCCCTGATTGAGCACCGCGCCGGGTTTGAGATCATCGCTGGCCGGTATCTGAAAGGCCTTCAGCGAAGCGGCCGGGCCTTCGACGCGCACGTTGACGTTGCGCAGATGCACCGGCTCGCCGGGATCGATGCTCAACACCAGACGCGGCGGATCGCCGGGCTTGACCTCGGCGTCGATGGAGGGCTGGTAGTAACCCAAGGCCTGGGAGGCTTTCAGGGCCTGCTCCTGCGCGCCACGTTGAAAACGCAAAAGCGCTTTCTCGTCACGATCGCCGAGGCTGCCAATATAGCCTTCCACGTTGGCCTTGAGGGCGTCGTTTGCCGGTTTGACCTTGACCACCAACTCGCTTTGGGCACACGCCGCAAAACTGCTGAGCAGCAGGACAACACCACTGGTAAATCTTCCTGGGAACGTCATAGGCGCGGATGCTATCACGGGCTGGGGTGCTCATAGAGCGCGTCAACGGGCAAAAAGTTCGTGTTCAAACCGTTGCGGTATGTGACACCTGCGGATTGGCATGGAAGAACACATGTTCTATCACCGGCCCCACCGCAACTTCCCCGATCTCCACATAGCCCTGGCGCTTGTAGAATTCAAGGTAATGCGGGTTTCCGGTGTCGAGCACCACACCTTCGGAGTGCTCGTCCTCGGCGCACCAGTTATGCACTGCTTCAAGCAACTGCTCACCGTAATGCAAACCCTGGAATTCGGGATGAATACCCAGCAACGGCAGCATATGCACGGCATCTCCCGGCACGCAGGCCTGCACTGCCTGGTGATAGTCCAGATACCGCCGCGTGCAGTTCAGCCCGGCACTGAGCACCATGCGCAACTGCCAGGCCCAGCTTTCGGTAATCCCCAGGCGCCGCTGCGGCGGGGCAATCAGGGCAATGCCCACCAGACGGTCATTGACCAGCAACCCCAGCGCCGGCAAGTCCTGAAAAAAATGTTGCCTGACCAGCTCCCGCACTGTCGCGCGAACCCGTTGTTCGTAACCGCTGCGCTCGGCGTTGAACAGAAAGCGGAATGTCGGCTCATGGCGATAGGCCTGATACAGCAAGGAGCGCGCTTCTCTTGAATAGCCACTGTCAAGCAACTGGATCTGACTGGTGGCGTTCGGCGTTTGCGTCATGCGATCAACTCCCCGGCGCGGCCTGGATAGCGGCGCTTCTAATGCGTACGAACCCCCGAGGGCCACAACAGTTCCATCATGGCCAAGTGCATCCTACGTTAGCAGTGCATTTGCCCCACTGCACGCTGGCAGCCAGAGCGTCAGTCCGCTAGCATCGCAGTTTTGTTCAGGACTGCCCGCCCATGAAAATCGTTTCATTCAACATCAACGGCCTGCGCGCTCGGCCACATCAGCTGGCAGCGCTGATCGAGAAACACCAGCCTGACGTGATCGGCCTGCAGGAAACCAAGGTCCATGACGATCAGTTCCCCATCGCCGACATCGAAGCGCTGGGGTATCACGTGCACTTCCATGGTCAAAAAGGCCATTACGGGGTCGCCCTGCTCTCGCGCCAGGCACCTCTGGAGCTGCACAAGGGTTTTGCCGGTGATGAAGATGACGCCCAGCGGCGTTTTATCTGGGGCACTTTCGCTGACGAAAACGGCCAGCCGGTGACCATCATGAATGGTTACTTCCCACAGGGCGAAAACCGCGATCACCCCACCAAATTCCCGGCCAAGCAGCGTTTCTACAGCGACCTGCAGCAGCTGCTTGAAAGCCAGTTCAGCAATGAACAACCACTGGTGGTAATGGGCGATATCAATATCTCGCCGCAGGACTGCGATATCGGTATCGGCCCGGACAACGCCAAGCGCTGGCTGAAAACCGGCAAGTGCAGCTTTTTGCCGGAAGAACGCGAGTGGCTGGAACGTCTCAAGGGCTGGGGCCTGGTGGACAGCTTTCGCTACCTGCACCCGGACGTGGCCGACCGTTTCAGCTGGTTCGATTACCGCAGCCGTGGTTTTGAGGATGAGCCCAAGCGTGGCCTGCGCATTGACGTGATCCTTGCCTCCCAGGGGCTGGTGCCACGAATCAAGGCAGCGGGTGTGGACTACGACCTGCGTGGCATGGAAAAACCATCGGATCATGCGCCGATCTGGCTGGAGTTGAGCTAAGAACAATCCCTTAGCAGCAGCCTCGTTCCTTCGGCAGCTGCTACAGAGGGGCCTGTCATCGGCTTGAAACCTTTCTGACTTAAATTGCAGGCCTTTCTATGGCTCCAGGAAGGTGCCTGCCGATGCTGCGTCTTATGTCCTTGACCCTGTTATGCGCGCTGACCGGCCTGGTCTGCGCTGCCGACCTGCGCATCCAGGGCTCCAACACCATCGGCGCCAACCTTGGCCCTGCACTGGTCAGCGCCATGCTCGCCGAGCAAGGCCTGCATGACATCCACAGTGTCCCGGTCATCCCGCCCAACGAGCACACTATTGTCGGCACCACGGCGCAGGGCCGGCAGATCCGGGTGGATGTCGCCGCCCATGGCTCGGGTACCGGCTTTACTGTCCTGGCCGCCGGGCATGCGGATCTGGTGGCGTCCTCGCGCCCCATCAAGGACCGCGAACTGGTAGACCTTGAGCGCCTGGGAGACCTGAAAAGCCCGAGCGCCGAACAAGTGATTGCCATCGATGGCCTGGCGATCATTCTCCACCCGCGCAACCCGCTCAATCAGCTTGATACCGAGCAACTGGCACAGGTTTTCAGTGGCCAGATCAGCCGCTGGGAACAGCTGGGCGGGGTCGGTGGTGCCATTCATTTATATGCCCGCGATGGCCAGTCCGGCACCTGGGAGACCTTTAAAGAGCTGGTCTTGAACCGCAACGGGCAGTCCTTGAGCAGTACGGCACAGCGTTTCGAATCCAGCGAAGAGCTATCCGATGCCGTCAGCCGTGACCCACAAGCCATCGGCTTTATCGGCCTGCCGTATATCCGTGAGGCCAAGGCCCTGGCTATCGTTGATGGCGCATCGCAGCCCATGCTGCCGCTCACCAGCCTGATTGCCAGCGAAGACTACCCCTTGTCGCGGCGTCTGTTCTTTTACCTGCCTCCCTCGACGATAAATCCCTGGGCAAAAGCACTGGTTGCCTTCACCCAAAGCCCGCAAGGTCAGGCCATTGTCGGGCAAAACGGCTTTGTCGCCCAAAGCGTACAAGCTGGCAGCGTGCTACCGGGCGCGCACATGCCCCAGGCGTATCAGGCGCTGACGCGGGAGGCACAGCGCCTGTCAGTCAACTTCCGTTTTGAAGAAGGCAGCGCCTCACTGGATAACAAGGCGCGTCAGGACTTGCTGCGTGTGGCCGACTACCTTAGCGCCCATGGCAAACTCGACAAACAGATCACACTGGTGGGTTTTGGCGATGCCAAGGATGACCCGCAGCGTGCACAATTGCTGTCAACGTTGCGGGCGATGGCCGTACGCCGCGAGCTGGTGAAAAGCGGCGTGGTGCCCAGGGAAATTCGGGGCTATGGCGCACAAATGCCGGTGGCAGCCAATATCGAAGATGAAGGGCGCCAGAAGAATCGTCGGGTTGAGGTGTGGGTTTATTGAGTGTGCAAGGTCAAATGCCCCCTCTCCCTAGAGTGCATATTTATCCAGCTCAAACTTGCCCACTGCCGCCCGGTGTACTTCGTCCGGGCCATCCGCCAGGCGCAGCGTGCGCTGCATGGCGTACATATAAGCCAGCGGAAAATCCGCCGAAACCCCTGCCCCGCCATGCATCTGAATGGCCCGGTCAATCACCTTCAAGGCAACGTTGGGCGCGACAACCTTGATCTGGGCGATTTCACTTCTGGCCACCTTGTTGCCTACCGTGTCCATCATATACGCAGCCTTGAGGGTCAACAGGCGCGCCATGTCGATCTCCATGCGCGAGTCGGCGATCTTGTCGATATTGGCCCCCAGACGTGCCAGCGGCTTGCCGAACGCGGTACGTGCCAGCGAACGCTTGCACATTAAAGCCAGTGCCCGCTCGGCCATGCCAATCGAGCGCATGCAGTGGTGAATCCGGCCCGGCCCAAGACGCCCCTGGGCAATTTCAAAGCCCCGGCCTTCACCCAACAAAACGTTTTCATACGGCACTCGTACGTTGTCGAACAGCACTTCGGCATGACCATGAGGAGCATCGTCGTAGCCGAATACCGGCAGTGGCCGTACGATTTTCACCCCTGGGGTGTCTACCGGCACCAGGATCATTGAGTGCTGCTGATGCCGCGGATTTTCAGGGTTGCTCAAGCCCATGAAAATCATGATCTTGCAGCGAGGGTCACAAGCTCCCGACGTCCACCATTTGCGGCCATTGATCAGCCACTCGTCACCGTCACGCACGGCGCATGCCGTCATATTAGTAGCATCCGACGAGGCGACGTCCGGTTCGGTCATGGCAAACGCCGAGCGAATGTCACCCCGCAACAGCGGCTCCAACCACTGCTTTTTTTGTGCCTCGCTGGCGTAGCGCACCAGTACTTCCATATTGCCGGTATCCGGTGCCGAGCAGTTGAAGGGCTCGGAACCCAGCATCGAGCGCCCCATGATTTCTGCCAGCGGCGCGTATTCAAGGTTGGTCAGCCCGGCGCCCAGTTCGGACTCTGGCAAAAACAGATTCCACAGCCCTTCAGCCCTGGCCTTGAGTTTCAACTCTTCCATGATCGCTGTGGGCTGCCAGCGATCACCTTCAGCCACCTGCTGATCAAAAATCGCCTCCGCCGGGTAAACATGGGCGTCCATAAACGCTGTCACACGCTCACGCAGGGCCTGAACTTTCGGAGAGTAAGCGAAATCCATAAGTGACTACCTTCTACCGGGCTGCTGAAAAGTGATACCCGATGCTAGATTAGCCACCCTTTATTTGCGCCATCTATTAACGACGTGTATTACCATTCATAAGCAATATATGATCGGGGCGCGTTTTCCTTTCCAATAACAAGAGCCAGCGCGTCATGAACCTGAACAAGGTCGATCTCAATCTGTTTATCGTCTTCGACGCCATCTATACCGAAGCCAACCTGACCCGCGCCGGGCAGATTATCGGCATCACCCAGCCAGCCGTGTCCAATGCCCTGGCGCGATTGCGCGAGAGCTTCAATGACCCGCTGTTCGTGCGCACCGCCCAGGGCATGGTGCCCACCCCCATGGCACAGAACATCATCAGCCCGGTGCGCAGTGCCCTGGCGCTGTTGCGTGTTTCGGTGCAGGAAAGCCGCACCTTCAACCCCCTGCAAGCCAACAAGACCTACCGCATCAGCATGACAGACCTGTCAGAAGCGGTGATTTTGCCGCCGCTATTCCAGCGGCTACGGCGTCAGGCGCCTTCGGTGGTGGTCGAGAGTTTTCTCTCTCATCGGCGTGAGACCACCAGTGATCTGGCTGCCGGGCGTCTGGATTTTGCGATAGATGCCCCCCTCAATACCGACCCGCAGGTACGCCATGTCAAATTGATGGAAGACCGTTACGTCTGCGCCATGCGCCAGGGCCACCCATCAGCCGGCAAGGCAACCCTGAGCCTGGATGAATACCTGGCGCTGACCCACATTCATATCTCGACCCGACGCAACGGCCTCGGCGAGGTCGACCTGGCCCTGGGCAAGATGGGCCTGCAGCGCAAGATCACCCTGCGCTCGCAGCATTACCTGATGGCCTCCAATGTGCTGCAGCAAACCGACATGGCAATGACCGTGCCCGAGCGTTTTGCCCGCCGCCATGGCCTGCACTTTGTAGCCTTGCCCCTCAATGAACTGCCCAATGTGGAAACCCATTTGTACTGGCACGAAAGTACCGAGCAAGACCCGGCCAATCGCTGGATGCGCGAGCAACTGATAGAGCTGTGCCAGCAACAACAGAAATTCGAAGCCGCAAGCCTGCTTGACGTATACGTCAACCAACCTTTAGTTTAGCAACACGATTTCTCCAGAGCCCGCCCATGAGCAGCCAGACGTACAGTATTTCCGACCTTGCCCGTGAACTTGACATCACCACCCGTGCCATTCGCTTTTATGAAGAGCAAGGCCTGCTCGCCCCTGAACGACGCGGTCAGGAGCGGGTGTATTCGGCGCGGGACAAAGTCAGCCTGAAACTGATTCTGCGCGGCAAGCGCATCGGCTTTTCGCTGGCCGAATGCCGCGAACTGATCGAGCTTTATGACCCCACCAGCGGCAACCAGAAACAGCTCAACAGCATGCTGGCCAAAATCGCCGAACGCCGCGAGCAGCTTGAGCAGCAGTTGCTGGATATCCAGCAGATGCAGCTGGAACTCGATACCGCTGAAGAGCGGTGTCTCCAGGCGCTGGAACAGACCATAAAAAAACAGACGACTAACAGTCCCTCGCTCTGACTGACCGCCTGCGAACTCCAGCACACCCCCATCTGCCCCCTCTCCCTCCGGGAGAGGGCTGGGGTGAGGGTTGGGCAAGACCCCATTTCAACGGACACGGTGATCCCCATGACACTTCCAACCCATGTGCGGCTGATCGAAGTAGGCCCGCGCGACGGTCTGCAAAACGAGGCCCAACCCATCAGTGTCGCGGACAAGGTGCAACTGGTTGACGCCCTGACCGACGCCGGATTGGGCTATATCGAAGCCGGCAGCTTTGTCTCCCCCAAGTGGGTGCCGCAAATGGCCGGTTCGGCTGAAGTCTTCGCACAAATCCGCCGCAAGCCGGGCGTGGTCTACGGTGCGCTGGCACCGAACCTGCGTGGTTTTGAAGATGCCGTGGCCGCCGGGGTAAAGGAAGTCGCGGTATTTGCCGCCGCATCCGAAGCGTTCTCGCAACGCAATATCAATTGCTCGATCAGCGAAAGCCTGGCGCGCTTTGTGCCCATTATTGAAGCGGCCAGGCAGCACGGCATCAGCGTACGCGGCTATGTGTCCTGTGTGCTGGGCTGCCCTTATGAAGGCCAGGTCAGTGCGCAGCAGGTGGCACAGGTAGCGCAGGAGCTGTACGCCATGGGCTGTTACGAGGTGTCACTGGGCGACACCATCGGCACCGGTACACCGACGTCCACACGCACCCTGTTTGAGACGGTAGCGGCTTGCGTCCCGCGGGAAAAACTCGCCGGGCATTTCCACGATACCTACGGTCAGGCGCTGGTAAATATCTACGCCAGCCTGCAGGAAGGCATCGCGGTATTCGACAGCTCCATCGCCGGCCTCGGCGGTTGCCCCTATGCCAAGGGTGCCAGCGGTAACGTGGCCACGGAAGACGTGCTGTACATGCTCAACGGCATGGGCATCGAAACCGGGGTCGACATGGACAAGCTGTTATTGGCCGGCGCGCACATCTGCAAGGTGCTGGGTCGTGTTACCGGATCACGGGTGGCAAAGGCCCGCCAGGGCTAAAAAGTGTTCCGGGGTGTTACCTCGCCGCCACACAAACGAGTAACACGGAAACAAACCGGCCATGCCCAAGGCCGGTTTTTTATTGCTTTAATTCTCAAGTAGTTGATTTATAAGGGTTTTTAAAAGTTGGCACGGATCCTGCTATCTCTATGGCATAACAAGAATAAAAACCGCAGCAACATAATAAAAACAATACGAAACGACTCTGACATAACAAAAACAACACGGCAGAGACGCAGCTAACAGATTTTTTTGGAGAAGGTTTACTTTTCCGAGGCGCCTAAAAACCACCTCGCAACCGGGCAGAGAAGAATAAAACTACCTTCAGGTAGCACCCGCACAGGTTGGATCACGGGTTTGATAGCCGGTGATAAAAGTGGATCAGCGCTCAAAAAAATACGTTTGCTCTTGACCCCGGATGGGGGTCGCACAAAAACGCAGCAAAAGGGCGAGTTCCAAAAACAACAATAGACCGCCCTTCAATAATAAAAAAAGAGCACGCAACGACATATTAAAGGGGAGCCTCGGCTCCCCTTTGTGCTGTCTGTGGTTTGATAATTTGCTTAACTGCATACCCCCGTGGGAGCGAGCCTGCTCGCGATTCAGGCGCCGCGGTCTGTCTGGCAAATCGCGGTGATGCCATCGCGAGCAAGCCCGTTCCCACGGGCTTGGTCATTTCTGTTGGCACTCCTGAATACTGATCTCGCGCATTTTGAATTTCTGGATCTTGCCGGTCACGGTCATCGGGAATGCATCGACAAACTTGAAAAAACGCGGCGCTTTAAAGTGCGCAATCCGCGACTTGCACCAGGTTTGCAGCTCAAGCTCATTGGCCGTATGACCGGGATGAAACTTGATCCAGGCAACGATCTCTTCGCCATATTTGGCGTCAGGGATACCCACAACCTGCACGTCAGCCACTGCCGGGTGGGTAAAAAAGAACTCCTCCAGCTCCCGCGGGTAAATATTTTCTCCACCGCGAATAATCATGTCCTTGTTGCGCCCCACAATGCGTACATAGCCCTGCTCATCCATCTGCGCCAGGTCACCGGTATGCATCCAGCCGTCGCCGTCGATGGCATCAGCGGTGGCCTGCGGGTTGTTCCAGTAACCGAGCATCACGCTGTAGCCACGGGTACACAACTCGCCAATCTCACCCCGGGCAACGGTGTTGCCCGCAGCATTGATCAACTTGCTCTCAAGTTGTGGCTGGGTACGCCCCACCGTGGTAACCCGCAATTCCAGTTCATCCGCAGGCCCCGTCTGTATCGATACCGGGCTGGTTTCGGTCATGCCATAGGCGATTTGTACTTCGCCCATATGCATTTCACTGATGACGCGGCGCATGACCTCGATCGGGCATGTGGCCCCGGCCATAATCCCCGTGCGCAGGCTCGACAGATCAAACGAGGCACGCTGCGGGTGGTCGAGCATGGCGATAAACATGGTCGGCACACCGTACAGCCCGGTGGCGCGCTCTTGCGCAACCGCTTGCAGCGTAAGGCCCGGGTCAAAGGCCTCCGCAGGGTAGATCATGGTAGTGCCATGGGTCACGCAACCCAGATTACCCATCACCATGCCAAAGCAGTGATAAAGCGGCACGGGGATTACCAGACGGTCGCTGGCCGTCAGCCCCAGGCTTTCGCCTACCATATAGCCATTATTGAGAATGTTATGATGGCTAAGGGTCGCCCCCTTGGGGAAGCCTGTGGTACCGGAGGTGTACTGGATATTGACCGGCTGGTCGACGTGCAGGCTGGCTTCGCGGCAGCGTAACTGCTCCGGTTCGACCTCGTCAGCCAACATGGCAAGGTGCGACCACGGCAAAAAACCTGCCGGCGGCTCAGCCGCGAGGCTGATGACCCCACGCAAATCGGCAAAGCGCACACAATCCAGCGCCCCGACCGATTGCTCCGCCAGCTCAGGGATCAACTCCTGGAGCATGGCGTGATAGTTGGACGTCTTGAACGCGCCCGCACACACCAACCATTGACACGCCGATTGCTTGAGTACGTATTCGAGTTCCGAGAGCCGGTATGCCGGGTTGATATTGACCAGAATCACGCCAATCTTGGCGCTGGCAAACTGGCTGATAAACCACTCGGCGCCATTAGGCGCCCACACCCCCAGCCGGTCCCCTGCCTGCAAACCCAAAGCCAGCAGTGCCCTGGCATGCAGGTCGACCTCCTCGGCCAATTGTGCCCATGTATAACGTTGCTGCTGATGGCGTACCACCAACGCCTCCCCCTGCGGGTAACGCGCAGCAGTCTGATCAAAAGCCTGGCCTATCGTCATCGCCAGCAGCGGCTTGTCCAGCGCACCCTGGCTGTAACTGGGGACGGATTGCAACTTCATGGCAACTCCTCTTGTGATTGTTTTGGGAGCATGAGCAAGGCGCGTACTGCACCGGCTCATTTGAAGAACAACAAATACTCTGGCCTAAGTTGACGTTAACGTAAAGGTCGTTGACAGTTAAAGGCGCCAAGTTTACGTTAACGTAAAGGTTATCAATGGCGACGCAGTAACTGCCTCCACAAGAACAATGAATATAGGTGCCCCATGAGCTACCCCACCCTGAACTTCGCCCTGGGCGAAACCATCGATATGCTGCGCGATCAGGTCCAGGCATTCGTCGCTGCCGAACTGGCGCCACGGGCGGCGCAAATCGACAAGGACAACCTGTTCCCGGCCGACATGTGGCGCAAGTTCGGTGACATGGGGTTGCTCGGCATCACCGTCTCAGAAGAGTACGGCGGCACCGGCCTGAGCTATCTGGCCCATGTGGTGGCCATGGAAGAAATCAGCCGCGGCTCGGCATCGGTGGCCCTGTCCTACGGCGCCCACTCCAATCTGTGCGTCAACCAGATCAACCGCAACGGCACCCACGAACAGAAACTCAAATACCTGCCCAAGCTGATCAGCGGCGAACACGTCGGTGCCCTGGCCATGAGCGAACCGAACGCCGGTTCCGATGTGGTTTCGATGAAACTGCGCGCCGACAGACGCGGCGACCACTTTGTCCTCAACGGCAGCAAAACCTGGATCACCAATGGCCCGGACGCCAGCACCTATGTGATCTATGCCAAGACCGACCTGGAGAAAGGCCCGCACGGAATCAGCGCATTTATCGTTGAGCGTGACTGGAAAGGCTTCAGCCGCAGTAGCCATTTCGACAAGCTTGGCATGCGCGGTTCCAACACCAGCGAGCTGTTTTTCGACGATGTCGAAGTGCCTGAAGAGAACCTGCTGGGCACCCTCAACGCCGGCGTAAAGGTCCTGATGAGCGGCCTGGACTACGAGCGTGTGGTGCTCTCGGGCGGCCCCACCGGGATCATGCAGGCGTGCATGGACCTGATCGTGCCGTACATTCACGACCGCAAGCAATTCGGCCAGAGCATCGGCGAATTTCAGTTGATCCAGGGCAAGGTGGCTGACATGTACACCCAGCTCAATGCCAGCCGTGCCTATCTGTATGCCGTGGCTGCCGCGTGCGAACGTGGCGAAACAACGCGCAAGGATGCAGCCGGCGTGATTTTGTACAGCGCCGAACGCGCCACGCAAATGGCCCTCGATGCCATTCAGATTCTCGGCGGCAACGGCTACATCAATGAATTCCCTGCCGGGCGCCTCCTGCGCGACGCCAAACTGTATGAAATCGGCGCTGGTACCAGCGAAATCCGACGCATGCTGATTGGTCGCGAACTCTTCAACGAAACCCGCTAAGGAGCGCAGGCATGTCCATCTTGCAGACGACAATCAACCCGCGTTCGGCCGAGTTCGGGCTTAACCGCGACGCCATGCTCAAACAGGTCGACGCCTTGCATGCCCTGCTAGCGCAGGTGCAACAAGGCGGTGGCGCCAAGGCGCAGGAGCGGCATACCTCACGAGGCAAGTTGCTACCTCGCGAACGGATTGACCGCCTTTTGGACAGCGGTTCGCCCTTCCTTGAATTGAGTCAGTTAGCGGCTTACAACGTGTACGGCGAAGACGTTCCGGCAGCCGGGATCATTGCCGGCATTGGTCGGGTCGAGGGCGTGGAGTGCATGATTGTCGCCAACGACGCGACGGTCAAAGGCGGTTCGTACTACCCACTGACGGTCAAAAAACACCTGCGGGCGCAAACCATCGCCGAGCAGAACCGCTTGCCGTGCATTTATCTGGTGGACTCGGGGGGTGCCAACCTGCCGCGCCAGGACGAGGTGTTCCCGGACCGCGAGCACTTTGGACGGATCTTCTTCAACCAGGCCAACATGAGCGCAGCGGGCATCCCGCAAATTGCCGTGGTCATGGGCTCCTGTACCGCAGGCGGTGCCTATGTACCCGCCATGGCCGACGAAGCCATTATGGTGCGTCAACAGGCAACGATTTTTCTCGCTGGCCCGCCGCTGGTAAAGGCCGCCACGGGCGAAGTGGTCAGCGCCGAAGACCTCGGCGGGGCCGATGTGCACTGCAAGATTTCCGGGGTGGCCGACCACTATGCCGACAGCGACGAACACGCCCTGGCGCTGGCCCGGCGCAGCGTTGCCAACCTCAACTGGCGCAAGCTGGGCCAGTTGCAGCAGCGCACACCACAGGTACCGCTGTACGACCGTGATGAGCTGTACGGCATAGTCCCGGCTGATGCCAAGCAGCCTTTTGATGTACGCGAAGTGATTGCGCGGCTGGTGGATGGCTCGGTATTCGATGAGTTCAAGGCCCTGTTCGGTACCACGCTGGTGTGCGGCTTTGCCCATTTGCAGGGTTACCCGGTGGCGATTCTGGCCAACAACGGGATCCTGTTTGCCGAGGCCGCGCAAAAGGGCGCGCACTTTATCGAGCTGGCCTGTCAGCGCGGCATCCCCCTGGTGTTTTTGCAAAATATCACCGGCTTTATGGTCGGGCAGAAATACGAAGCCGGTGGGATTGCCAAACACGGTGCCAAATTGGTCACCGCCGTTGCGTGCGCCAGGGTGCCCAAATTCACCGTGATCATTGGCGGCAGCTTTGGCGCCGGCAACTACGGAATGTGCGGCCGCGCCTACGATCCACGCTTCTTGTGGATGTGGCCAAATGCCCGAATCGGCGTGATGGGTGCGGAGCAAGCCGCGGGTGTGCTGGTGCAGGTCAAGCGCGAACAGGCCGAGCGCAATGGCGTCGGGTTTACAGCCCGGGAAGAGGCCGAGATCAAGCAGCCGATCCTCGACCAGTACGAGCATCAAGGCCACCCCTACTACTCCAGCGCGCGCTTGTGGGATGACGGCGTGATCGATCCGGCGCAAACCCGAGAGGTTTTGGCCCTTGGCCTGTCGGCGGCCTTGAACGCCCCTGTCGAAGCCACCCGTTTCGGTGTGTTCCGGATGTAACCCCACAGCCTTTCAGGACTGACAAACATGATGGATTTCAACACCCTCGAACTGCACACCGATCCCCGGGGCTTTGCCACCCTGTGGTTGAGCCGCGAGCAGAAGAACAATGCATTCAATGCCGAGATGATTCGTGAGCTGATTCTGGCGCTGGAGGCCGTACAAGCCGACCCTGCCCTGCGTTTTCTGGTGCTGCGCGGGCGCGGCAAGCATTTCAGCGCCGGTGCCGATCTGGCCTGGATGCAGCAATCGGCCGAACTGGACTACCACACCAACCTTGACGACGCCCGCCACCTGGCCGAGCTGATGTACAACCTGGCCAAGCTGAAAATGCCCACCCTGGCCGTGGTCCAGGGCGCGGCCTATGGTGGTGCGCTGGGCCTGATCAGTGCCTGCGACATGGCTATCGGCACCGAAGACGCGCAGTTCTGTCTGTCGGAAGTGCGTATCGGCCTGGCACCTGCGGTGATCAGCCCCTTTGTGGTGCAGGCCATCGGTGAGCGCGCTGCCCGCCGCTACGCCTTGACGGCTGAACGCTTCAGCGGCGAACGTGCCCGGGAACTGGGCTTGCTATCGGAGTGCTACCCGCTCGCCGAGCTTGAACAGCACATCGACCTCTGGATTGACAACCTGCTGCTCAACAGCCCCCAGGCCATGCGCTCATGCAAGGACCTGTTGCGGGAAGTCAGCCACGGAGCACCGACCCTGGCTATTCGCCGTTACTGCGAAAACGCCATAGCTCGCATCCGCGTCAGCCCCGAAGGCCAGGAGGGCTTGCGCGCCTTTCTGCAAAAACGTGCCCCCAGCTGGCAAGCCGATCCATCGACCCTGGAGCCGCGTTCATGAGCGCCCCTATTCTGACATCCGTACTGGTTGCCAACCGTGGCGAAATCGCCTGTCGGGTAATGCGCACAGCCAGGGCCCTGGGCCTCACCACAGTAGCCGTCCACAGCGCGACCGATCGCGATGCGCGGCATTGCCGCGAAGCCGATATCTGCGTAGACCTGGGGGGCAGCAAAGCGGCCGACAGCTACCTGAAAATCGACAAGATCATTGCAGCCGCCAAGGCCAGTGGGGCCCAGGCCATTCATCCCGGTTATGGCTTTTTGTCGGAGAACGCAGGCTTTGCCCGTGCCATTGAAGCTGCCGGGCTGATATTTCTCGGCCCGCCCGCCAGTGCCATTGATGCCATGGGCAGCAAGTCCGCCGCCAAGACCTTGATGGAAGTGGCGGGCGTACCGCTGGTGCCGGGTTACCACGGCGACGCCCAGGATCTGGAAACCTTTCGCCTCGCCGCAGAACGCATCGGCTATCCGGTGCTGCTCAAAGCCACGGCAGGAGGCGGCGGCAAGGGCATGAAGGTGGTCGAGGACGTCGCCCAGCTGGCAGAGGCGCTGGCCTCGGCACAGCGCGAAGCCCTGTCGTCCTTTGGCGATGCGCGCATGCTGGTGGAAAAGTACGTACTCAAGCCACGACACGTGGAAATCCAGATTTTTGCCGACCAGCACGGCAACTGCCTGTACCTCAATGAGCGCGACTGCTCGATTCAGCGCCGCCACCAGAAAGTCGTAGAGGAAGCGCCAGCACCGGGCCTGAGTGTCGAACAGCGTCAGGCAATGGGCGAGTCCGCCGTGCGTGCGGCCCAGGCCATCGGTTATGTGGGCGCGGGCACTGTAGAGTTCCTGCTGGATGCGCGAGGCGAGTTCTTCTTTATGGAGATGAATACGCGCCTGCAGGTTGAGCACCCGGTCACTGAAGCCATCACCGGCCTCGACCTGGTGGCCTGGCAAATCCGCGTGGCACGGGGTGAAACCCTGCCCATCAGCCAGGCTCAGGTCCCGTTGAACGGCCATGCCATAGAAGTGCGACTGTATGCAGAAGACCCGGGCCATGATTTCCTTCCGCAAACCGGCCGTCTTGAGGTGTATCGCGAGTCGGCCGCTGGCCCGGGCCGTCGCGTGGACAGCGGTGTCAGCGAGGGCGACGAAGTTTCACCGTTCTACGACCCGATGCTGGGCAAGCTGATTGCTTGGGGTGAAGACCGCGAGCAGGCACGTTTGCGCCTGATGGCCATGCTCGATGAATTCGCTATTGGCGGGCTGAAAACCAACCTGAATTTCTTGCGCCGCATTATCGGCCACCCTGCCTTCGCCGCAGCCGAACTCGATACCGGATTTATCCCACGCTACGAAGAAGAATTACTGCCTGCTGCCGAACCTTTGCCTACGGCATTCTGGTCTGCCGCTGCCCAGGCATTCAGCCAAAGCCAACCGCTACGGGTGCGCAACGATGACCCGGCATCGCCCTGGTCGACAGCCAATGGCTTTCGTAGCGGCCTGCCGGCAAACACCTTGCTGGTTCTGGCCTGCAAGGGTGAACAGCAGGTTATCCACCTCAGTGGCAACACCACCACTTTGCGCGATGAACACTTGCTCATCGAGCAGGACGGTGTACGCCGTCAGCACCTGGCCATCCGTCGGGGCGATGCGCTGTACCTGCGCTGGGACGGTGAACTGCACTGCGTGCGTCTGCACGATCCGATCAGCGCCGTGGACGCCAGTCACACGGCCCAGGGCGGCCTGACTGCACCGATGAACGGCAGCATCGTACGTGTGCTGGTCGAGGTCGGGCAAACCGTCGAGGCCGGTGCTCAGCTGGTGGTACTGGAAGCCATGAAAATGGAACACAGCCTGCGAGCCCCCCATGCAGGCGTGATCAAGGCGCTGTTTTTCCAGGAAGGTGAAATGGTCAGTGAGGGCTCGGCACTGGTCGAGCTGGAATGAGAAAAGGCGGGTACCGTGACCGGTATCCGCCTTTTCACTTGCAGCATGGACACACCGCTTCTAAAACTTGGCAGTGGCCTGTACCACCACGCCGATAATCCGGCAGTTTTCATCAAACAGGGTTTTCGGGTAGGTCGGATTGAGTGGCTTGAGGTAACGTTGCCCGCTTTCTTCGATCAACTGCCGGAAAGTCGTGGCATCGGATTCCGGCGTAAGAGCGATGACCATTTTGCCTGGCGTGGCCTCGATGTCCGGATCAACCAGAATCATCATCCCCTGCGCAATGCTGACCCCCACCGGGGCAGTCATTGCGTCTCCCGTGACCAGCAGCCAGAACGCAGCGCCCTTGGCGTAGTGATCACTCACTTCAAACAGCGTACCGGGCGGTGCATAACCGGGCAGCAGCTTTTCGCTGACGTGACCCGCCGCTACCCAGTCGCGCACCGGGTAGCGGAATGCCGATGTGATCTCGTAGGTGTATTCGTCAACCCCGGGCTTGTCGCCCGCCTCGTTGCGCTCACGAATCACCAGGGCGACCTCAAGGTGCTCCAGCCCAAGGGCGTGAAGTACGTTGTTCATCGTCGGCAAGTCGGGTTGACGGCGTTTATTGAGCCAATGGCCGACTCCGCCCTGGGAAGCCCCGACGCGTTCGGCTAGTTTTTCTTGCGTGAGTTTCAGCTCGCGCAATTTGGTTCTGACTAAAGCGATCCATTTATCCATCTGCCGAACAATACGGATTGAATTCGACGCAACAATACACGAATTGTATTATTTACTTATAAGACAAAAATACTTAATGTACTAATCTGCTTTAGCTGACTCGATCAACTCCTGAGACGCAGGTAAATCATGACTCCAATAACAAAAATCCCTTTCGAAACCGAGTCCGATGCCGGGCTTGAATCCATCAAGGACAGCATCGCGACCCAGCGTGCCCTCGACTATTATTTGAAACCTCCTGTTTCTCAACACGCTACGGGTAAGAAAATTTTCCAGGTCAGCGATGACGTGAGCCAGGAAGAAGCTCTGGTGCTGGCCTCGGATTACTTGCGCTGCGCAATTGCCAATGCGCAAAGCGCCAGCGAGCATCAGCAGGGCTCTCAACGGGATCTGCTGCTGAGCCTGCTGCTGCTTATGGAGCCATCCCGGCAATTGCTGGACAAGGCTATCGACATGCAACAACTGACTGCCCGCTGAAGTGAAAAGGCGCTGATTGCCTGCTGCGGGCACCAGCGCCCTGGCTATCACGCGTTCAGACGCTCCTGGGCGAGGCTGTCGGCAATGCGCGTGGTGTTCATGTCCTGCGCTTTAGCCCTTAGAAAGATCTGACGCAACGTCTCGCCAATGCCTTCAACGTGCTGGCGAACCTGCTCAGGCGTGCCACCGTTGTACTCGTAAGACACGTCAATAATGCCGCCCGCATTGATTGCGTAATCCGGTGCGTGCAAGCAACCCCGACGCCACAGTTCATCGGCATGGGAAGCCTTGGCCAATTGATTGTTGGCCGCACCGGCAATCACCGGTGCACGCAGTACCTGCAAGGTTTCATCGTTGATGATGGCACCCATGGCACAGGGCGAGAACACGTCGACATCGAGCCCGTAAATATCCAGTGCACTGACCGCATGGGCACCGAGTTCGTCGACAGCACGGCGCACATTGGCCTCCTGGATATCGTGAACCCACAGCTCGGCGCCCGCCTCCTTCAGGTGCCGGGCCAGGTTGTATCCCACCTGACCCAGCCCTTGAACGGCCACCCGCAGGCCCGTCAGGTCGTGGCGCCCCAAACGCTGCAACACTGCCTCACGCAGGCCAATAAAGACCCCTAGGGCGGTAGCCGGAGACGGGTCACCACTGCGCGTGCCACCGCCCAGTTGTTCGCGGGTGCCAGCACCCACCACGTGGCGGGTGCGCTGGCCCATGAGGGCCATTTCAGCAACCCCGGTGCCGGAATCCGCCGCCGTGATGTAGCGTCCGCCCATGCTCTCGACAAAACCGCCCATTGCCTGAAACAGCGCCTCGCTCTTGTCTTTGCGCGGGTCACCAATGATCACCGCCTTGCCGCCACCCAATGGCAACCCGGCCAGCGCCGACTTGTACGTCATGCCACGGGACAGGCGCAGCACATCGTTCAAGGCTTGCTGCTCGTCGGCATAGGGCCACATGCGGCAACCGCCCAGGGCTGGCCCCAGGCGCGTGTTGTGCACCGCAATAATGGCCTTGAGGCCCGTGGCCTTGTCATGACAGAACTGGACGTGTTCGTGGTGATCGAATTCGGGGTGGGTAAAAATCGGCATTGCGTTCTCTCTCTTGTTTTTAGCCAGAATGCGAGCCAGACCTTAAAGTCAGTCTGTGACCCGTGGCAAAAGAGTGAGGGTTTTACCTAGGATTTTTCTTTCTAAATTGCAGGAATTGTTCTGCTAATCTGCATGCATCATTCAAAAACAATAAGAAAACAGATCAATTCATGCAGATAAAGTTAAGCGCCATCGACCGCAAGATCCTTCGCCTGCTTCAGCACAATGCCGACCTGTCTGCCGCCGAGGTGGCGGAACGCGTGGAATTGTCGCAATCACCCTGCTGGCGGCGTATCCACCGTCTGCAAGAGGAAGGGCTGATCGAGCGCAAGGTCGCCCTGCTCAACCCGAAAAAACTCGGTCTCAATGTAGTGGTGTTCGTCAATGTGCGGCTGTCGGGCCACGGCCGTCGCCATCTGACCGAGTTTGAAGAGGCGATTACCGATTACCCCGAAGTGATCGAGTGCTACACCATGGCCGGGGACATGGACTACCTGCTCAAGGTGGTCACCCACGATATCGACAGCTACGAACGTTTTTTGCGCGATCACTTGCTGCAGAAACCACACGTACAGGAAGCCCACTCCAATATCGCCATGAGTGAGGTCAAACGCACCACGGAACTGTTACTCGATTAGGTCTGCAGGCCGCTGGATAGAGCATTGGGCCGGGGAGCGAAAAATTAATTTCGGAAAAGCGCGGGAAATAGCTTGATTTGCAAATGATAATGATAATGATTATTATTGCATGCAGCTGGTCGCGAGATCAGTCGATAATTCAAGGGACCTTAGGTCGGTCTTTTGAATTACCTCCTCATCAGGCTAATCACGGTTATTTGACCCGGCTTCTGGCCGGGTCTTTTTTTTGCGGCCAGTTATCTGGCTCTGCGTGCTTCAGGCTAATGAAGTCTGGTGTGCAGCCATTTTCTTGGGTGGCCGTCACGATAGGGTGATGATAGCAAAAGAACATCGAGAAACGGAAGCCTGAAGTCTAGGACTATAGCCGTAATGGCAATCTAGCACTTGAGAATCAATCGCAAAAACCCTACAATTGCGATGCGTCAAGGATGACGCCCCCTTCGCTATTTCCTTCTTCCTCCCGCCTAAAATTCTGTATTGGCCTATCGCCATAGCACGGTACAGTAACGTCCACAATTATCAGATTTCGGGATTTGGACGATGACCGTGGCGCCCTCTTCACTTCATATCAGCAGCGACTTCGACAGCGGCAATATCCAGGTGCTGGATACCAGCAACCCGTTGCAGGTAAAACTTGCCATCAAGCCGGACACCAAGAGCCCGCATTTTCAGTGGTTCCATTTCAAGGTCGATGGCCTGACACCCGGTCACACCCACCATTTCCAATTGAGCAACGCCAGCCAGTCTTCCTACAATAAAGCGTGGGATGGCTACCAGGCAGTGGCGTCTTACGATCAGGAAAACTGGTTCAGGGTACCGAGCGATTTCGACGGCACATCCCTGAATATTCATTTTGCAGCCGAGCAACCTCAGGCCTGGTTTGCCTACTTCGAACCCTACAGCCGCGCACGTCATGATCAGTTGATCAAAAATGCCCTGCAGTGGTCAGGTTGCGAGCTGCTGGCCACCGGCAAGAGCGTTGAAGGTCGCGACATCCAGTTGTTGCGCAAAGGTAGCGGCGCCAGCCACAAGCGCAAGATCTGGATCATCGCCCAGCAACATCCCGGCGAACATATGGCCGAATGGTTTATGGAAGGCCTGTTGGAGCGTCTGGAGCAAGGCAGCGACCCGCAAATGCGCAAGCTGCTGGACTACGCCGATCTTTACCTGATTCCCAACATGAACCCTGATGGCGCCTTCCACGGGCACCTGCGGACCAATGCCAACGGTCAGGACCTGAACCGCGCCTGGCAAAACACCAGCCCGCAGGTCAGCCCCGAAGTGTTTTTTGCCCTGGAGCAGATGAGCCAGTACGGCGTCGATCTCTTCCTGGATATCCACGGCGACGAAGAAATCCCCTACGTGTTTACCGCAGGCTGCGAAGGTAACCCGGGCTACACCCAGCGCCTGGCAACTCTGGAAGAACGCTTTCGCACGCACCTCAGCGCCCTGACCAAAGATTTCCAGACCACCCACGGCTACACCCGCGACGAACCCGGGCAAGCCAATATGACCCTGGCCTGCAACAGCGTTGGCCAACGCTTCGACTGCCTGTCGCTGACCCTGGAGATGCCGTTCAAGGACAACAACGATGCGCCGGACCCGCAGACCGGCTGGGATGGCAAGCGTTCTAAGCAATTGGCCAAGGACGTGCTGACCACCCTTTCGACGATGGTCAGAGAGCTGCGTTAAAAGCTGCATAAGCAGTACCGGGCCCGACCAAGGGCCCTTTACCGCTGACTGGCCAGAGCCCAGGAGCATCACGTTTTGCGCTCATAACCCGCCGACAAATCCTCGGCCCCAAGCCGATAAATCGCTATCATGCGCGACACTTTTTGTCCTGCTTACGAGTCCCGACCCTGCATATGGATACCCTCGCTAAACTGCGCGCTGGCCAACTGGCGGGCCTCAAACGTCTTGATCTGTCGTGCGGGCTGACCGAGTTTCCGGCCGAGATATTCCAGTTGGCCGACACCCTGGAAATCCTCAACCTCAGCGGCAACGCCCTGAGCAGCCTGCCCGCTGACCTGCATCGCCTGACCCGGTTACGCATCCTGTTTTGCTCGGACAATCAATTCACCGAGCTGCCGGTTTGTCTTGGGCAGTGTGCGCAATTGAGCATGATTGGTTTCAAGGCCAACCGGATCGCCAACGTACCCGGTGCGGCACTGCCTCCTTTACTGCGCTGGCTGATCCTGACCGACAATTGCATCGAGCAACTGCCCGAAGAGCTGGGCCAGCGGCCACTGCTGCAAAAGCTGATGCTGGCCGGTAACCGCTTGCAGCAACTGCCCGCCAGTCTGGCCAAGTGCGAGCGCCTGGAGCTGATCCGTCTGGCTGCCAACCAGTTCAGCGAACTGCCCGACACCCTGCTGGCCTTGCCGGGCCTGAGCTGGCTGGCGTATGCCGGCAACCCGCTGCGTGAAGATGCCAGCACCCGGCACCAGCCCGACACCACGCCAAATATTGACTGGTCGCAGCTCGAGCTTGAGCAAAAGCTGGGCGAAGGCGCCTCCGGGATCATTTATCAGGCGCAGTGGCGCGCACCGGGGCAATCCCTGCAACCGGTGGCGGTCAAACTGTACAAGGGCAGCATCACCAGTGATGGCTCGCCGCTCAATGAAATGAATGCCTGCATCGCGACAGGCCAGCATCCAAACCTGATCAAGGTACTGGGCCGCGTCACGGGTCATCCCGACGATCAGGCCGCATTGGTGATGGAACTGATCGACCCGTCCTTTATCAATCTCGCGGCCCTGCCCAGCTTCGACACCTGTAGCCGCGACGTGTATGCCGACAGCACCCGTTTCACCCGCGACAGCGCCTTGCGCATTGCCCGCGGTATTGCCTCGGCGGCCGGCCACCTGCACGCGCAGGGCATCTGCCATGGCGACTTGTACGCGCACAATATTTTATTCAATGCCCGGGGTGACTGCCTGCTGGGCGATTTCGGTGCCGCGTGCTTCCATGCCCTGGACGACAGCCCGCAAAGCCGGGCGCTGCAACGCATCGAAGTGCGAGCGTTCGGGATTTTACTGGGCGAATTGCTGGAGCGGATCGACTCGGGCTTGAGCGATCAACAGCGCATTGAGCTGCAAGGGTTGCAACAGCGCTGTATTCAGCCAGAGGTACTGGCACGGCCGGGATTTGCCGAGGTTATACGGGCATTAGAGTAAGTCCTGTAGCAGCTGCCTTCGTTCCTCGGCAGCTGCTACGGGATAGGCTCGATGGCTTACGCCAACGCTACAAACATGTCCTGCACGTCGTCCTGCTCTTCCAGCTTGGCCAGAAACTCTTGTACTTCGGCCATCTGCTCGTCCGTCAAACCGCTTACCGGGTTCTTCGGCTGGTAGCCCAGCTTGGCTGAAACCACGGTAAAACCTTGCTCGGGCAATGCTTTCTGTACAGCGTCGAGGTCAGTCGGCTCGGTGATGAACAAGGTCGTGCCTTCTTCTTCGCCTTCTTCGAAATCCTGGGCACCGGCTTCAATCGCGGCCATTTCAGGGTCTGCGTCCGGGGTATCAGGCTTGGCCTCGATCATGCCGACATGATTGAAGTCCCACGCCACCGAACCCGAAGCGCCCAGTTGGCCCTTGCGGAAGGCCACGCGGATTTCAGCGACGGTACGGTTGATGTTGTCCGTCAGGCACTCAATGATCAGCGGCACCTGGTGGGGAGCGAAACCCTCGTAGGTAACGCGGTGGTATTGCACGGCCTCGGTGCCGATACCGGCGCCCTTGTTGATCGCGCGCTTGATGGTGTCAGCCGGCATCGAGGCTTTTTTGGCCTGCTCATAGACCAGACGCAAGTGCGAGTTCATGTCCGGGTCGGCGCCGTTGCGCGCAGCAACCGTCAATTCCTTGGCCAGCTTGCCAAAAATCTTGCCGCGGCTGTTGGCGGCGTCCGCTTTATGTTTAACCTTCCACTGTGCGCCCATTACTCACTCTCTCAATCTGGTGTGTCGCAGCCTGTCGGCCGTCGAATGGGCGCAAGTTTATACGGCAAGAAGTCGGCAATCGACCAAAAAATCCAATTGATACCTGCTTAACCCTTGTCAGCCTTGCCCGCCGCCGCGGCAAATCTGGCCAGGCGCACATCCAGATGCCGAGGCCGGCGGCCATGATCTTCGGCCCGTTCCTTGCGCCGAATGGCGTTGCGCACCATCAGCGACCCCAGGTAACGAATGGGTTCGGGCGGGAAAAACCCCAACGGTCCGTTGACCAGCGGCGAGCGGGTCCAGTCATTGGCCAGCCCCAACACCAGCGAGGTGAGAATCTGCCCGCCCATATGGCAAGGCCCCACGCCGCTGCCTGAATAACCAAAGCCATAAAACACATTGCCGTGGCTGCTCATCTGACCAAAAAACGGCAAACCGGTGACAGAGCGGTCTGAAGGACCATTCCATGTCGCCTCGATCCCAACCCCGGCAAACGCCGGAAAGAACTGCTCCAGGCTTTTGCCCAGCAGCCCGGCGTAGGGCGACGGCTGATCGAACACAGGCAGCATGCGCCCACCGTAGGAAAAGGTATTGCCACCCTTGCCCAACATGATTCGTCCGTCCGGGGTGTTGTGGTAGTAGTGCACGAATATTCTCGAATCGAGCACGGTGACACCACTGGTCAGGCCGATGTCCTGCAGCAGGTCCGGGCGCGGTTCCGTGATCAGCATATCGCTGGAGACAATCGCCACACTGCGCTCGAACTGCGGGAATGCCCGGGCCATCCAGGCATTCATCGCGAGCACCACGCGGTCAGCACGAATGCTTCCGCCAGGCGTGCGGATCAGCGCCGGCGCCCCCTCTTCCAGCCCGGTCATTGGCGTGTTTTCGTGGATTTTAACCCCCAGCTGCAAGGCCACCCGACGCAAACCACGCACCAGTTTGCCAGGCTGTACGCTGGCAGCAGCGGGAGAAAACCAGCCCTCCAGATGCTGGGCAGAACCGGCCCGGCGCTGCACGTCATCAACCGCCAGCTTGCTGAACGAGTTGATGGCCTGGCGCTCCAGCGCAGCAATCACGCCATCCGTCGATCCGATCTGGGCCTGATTGGTCGCGGTGTATAACGTGCCATCGAGGCGGTAATCAGCCTCCACACCATAGCGCTCACAAAATGCACCGATTGCGTAAATGCTCTGTTCCGAGGCTTTGACCAGCCGCACGGCCTCCTCCACCCCGAACAACCGCTCAAGGGTGAAGTAAGCGCACAGCCACCGTTGCGCCCGCTGGCACCTGCGCCGCATATATCGGCTTCAATCAGCACTACATCCAGTTCAGGGCTTTGCTCCTTGAGCATGATCGCCGTCCATAACCCGGTATAACCGCCCCCCACAATGCACACCTGGGCACGGGTTTCACCCGCCAGCGCCTCGCAGGGTGCTTCATTTTCCAGGGCCAGTGCCTGTTCCAGCCAAAAAGGTCGCATGGGTCATTCTCCTGCTCAGGTGCGTAAAGGCTTGATCAGCAATGGATGATTGGGCACAAACGGGCACGCGGCTTTGAGCCCCGCAGGTCGGCTGTTCCAGTGCGGAATCAGCACCAGCGAGGAAAACAGCGCGCAGCAGGCAAATACGATAAACACCGTGACCGTGTCGAAATAACCGGGCAGCAGGCCGCCCAGAATCGCCCCGACCGAGCCGCAGCCATTGACGAACCCCGCCGCCGTGGCTCCGGCCTTGGCGGTGCCGAAATCAATGGCTGCAGCGCCGCTGATCATGGAGTCAGGCCCATACAGAGTCAGGCCCATGACAAACAGCAAGGCCACCACCAGCACCACGCTGCCGGAATGCAGTGCACCCATGAAAAACGCCAGGGAAACGGTCAGCGCCAACAGGCTCAAAATGCAGGCGGGCATGCGCCGGGCACCGAACAGCTTGTCGGAGGCCAGGCCGATCATGATCGGCCCCAGCAAACCCGCCAACTCAAAGGCCGTAGGAATAATCGCGGCGCCGACCTTGCCCACTTGCGGCATTTGCTCGAACACAATCACCGGCCCCCACAGCAGAATCGCGTAGCGTGCCGGCTTGAGCATGAAGTACGCCAGACCCAGGGTCAGCACCGTGCGATTGCGCATGATCTCGCGCAAGGGTGCCCAAACGCTGATGCGCTTTTCGGCAGCGATTTCATCGGCGCTCATTGGCGGCTCGGGCTCAACCGCCGGCAGGCCGACATCTTGCGGCGTATTGCGCTGGAAGAAAAAGAACAGTACCGCCACCAGCGCCACCACCGCCGCGCTGGAAATAAATGCCGCGTGCCAACTGCCGATCAGCGTATAGGCCCACCACCCGGCAAAGGGTGAAGCTACCAACCCGCCAAAGGCATAACAGGAACTCCACAGCCCCAGCACCCGCCCACGTTGCTGGGCGGGGAAAAAGCTGCCGATGTTTTTGCACAGCCCCGACCAGCCGGTGGATTGCGCCAGGCCCTGAACCAGCATGCAGGTGGCAAAGATCGGCAAGGTGGCGTAAGTGCCCATCACCAACGCCGCCAGTGCAGAGATGATCAAGCCGCCCAGCACCACAACCCGTGGGCCGAAGCGATCGGCGAGGATGCCCCAGGTAAATTGCCCTACGGCGTAGGCTGCCAGATAGATGGCATCGAGGTTGGCCATTGCCATCTTGTCCAGATGAAAGCCGGGGTCATCAGCAATCCCCAGTTTGGCCACGGAAAAGGCTTTGCGAGTGAAGTAAAAGGCCGCGTAGGCCAGCCAGGTGATGGCAAAAATCTGCACGCGCCAGCGCTTGATGGTGGCAAAGGAGTTGTTCATGTCGGGTCTGACCTCAGAGGTGGAATGTGCCGGCAGAATCAGAAGAGAACGCCTGTTTTTTTATTGTGTTGAGCACTTCAATACCGCCCTTCAGACAAGAGCCGTATTTGACAGACACACCCTGAACGGCCCGTTTTTTGTTGGAGTTAGGGGCTGCACATCAGTGTGTCGCGACCCACCGTTATCGAGGACATAACGCCGGGCTGAGGTCGATCAAAGCAATTACTGACTAATAGGTAAAATCGATTTATCGTATTTCACTCATAAGCTCAGCTTGTAAGAGGTTTTTCAATGTCAGTTTCCCATGCGCAGTTGAAGGCCTTTCATGCCGTCGCCGTTCACGGCAGTTTCACGCGGGCTGCCGAACGTCTGTTTTTAAGCCAGCCGGCCATCTCCGATCAGGTCAGAAAACTTGAAGAACGCTTCGGGGTGTTGCTGTTCCACCGCAACAAGCGCTCGGTGCGCCTTACCGACCTGGGTGAGCGGTTGCTGAGCATCACCCAACGCCTGTTCGGGGTACAGGCCGAGGCCCAGGAGTTACTGCAGGACTCCCAGGCCCTGCAAACCGGCAGCCTGATCCTGGCGGTGGACGCCCCTGTTCATGTGTTGCCGCAAATCGCCCGCTTTTGCCAGCGCTACCCCGGGATCACGGTAAAAATCGAAACAGGCAACACCGACGAATGTCTGGCGCGGCTGTTCAACTACCAGGCAGACCTGGCCCTGCTGGGGCGCGATGTGAATGATGACCGGCTGCTGAGCGTGCCCTTGCGCAGCGACCCGATGGTGGCGTTTGTAGCACGCACGCACTCTTGGGCAAGCCGCCGTTCGATCTGCCTGGCCGACCTGGATGACACACCGCTGGTATTGCGCGAAGTCGGTTCGGTAACCCGGCAAACCCTGGAAGAAGAAATGAGCCAGGCCGGCCTGCGTATCCGCGCCGCGATCCAGGTAGAGGGTCGTGAAGCGGCGCGTGAAGCAGTGGTGGTCGGGATTGGGGTGGGGGTGGTGTCGGCGGCGGAGTTTGGCTCGGACTCCCGGGTGTGCGCCCTGCCCATCATCGACTGCAAAAGGCGCCTGACCGAAACCCTGGTGTGCCTGCAGGAGCAGAGCTCACGGCGGGTAGTGGCAACGTTTCTGGAGATTGTGCGGGCAGACCTGTAACACACCATTCGTAGCAGCTGCTACGCGTGTTATTCCCGCACAAATCACACCGCCAGCTCCATAAACGCCTTGATCAACCGCAACTCGGCCCGCCGTTCCATGCAGCCGAGCATATGCAGATTGACCAGCCCCGCGCCGTTGATCGGTACCGCACGCACGCGGGGGTCATGACTGACTTCCACCGACGACACAATGCCCACACCCAACTGCGCAGCGACGGCTTCGGTCACCGCCTCCCGGCTGTCCAGTTCCAGTAATACCCGTGGATTGACTCCAGCCTGCTCACAGGCATTGTCGAAAGTGCGACGGGTAATCGAGGTTGGTTCACGCAGCACCATGATCACCTGATCCAGTTGCCCGATCGCGATGCCATCAGGCAAGGCCAGCCACGGGTGGTTGGCGGGAACCAGCGCACAAATCCGTGACTCGTTAAGCGCACGCAAGGTCAGGCCCTTGCGCGGCTCCACTTCGGTCAGCACCGCCACATCGGCATGCTCCGACAGCAACGCCGCCAGGGTTTCCTGAGCGTTGCCCAGGCGCAAATTCACGGTAACCCCCGGATAACGTGCGCGCAGGCTTGCCAGCATCGGCATCACCAGATGCGGACCATCGGCCGCCACCTCAAGTCGCCCGGTAAGCAACTGGCGGTTGGCCTCCAGCATGACCTGCGCTTCATCCACCAAACCGAACATGGCCCGGGTGATGGCCGCCAGCTTGATGCCTTCTTCAGTCAACTCCACCCGCCGCGCCGTACGCCGCAGCAAGGTGATCTGGTAGTGCTCCTCAAGCGCCTTGATATGCCCGGTCACCGCCGGCTGGCTGATAAACAGCCGGGCCGCAGCCCGGGTAAAACTGCCCTCGCGGGCCACGGCATCAAACGCACGGAGCTGGAATAAATTCATTTATAAGTCTCACTGATGGCAGGCATAACAACAAACAATTTGATTGATATCAACACAAACTGCAATTTATGTCCTGTACCAAGTAGCCATCCCATGCTTGTGAGGAATTCAGAATGAGTACTGCCGCGCCGATCCTGCTGACCCCTGGCCCACTGACCACCTCGGCGCGTACCCGCCAGGCGATGATGGTTGACTGGGGCTCATGGGATGACAGCTTCAACCAGCTGACTGCCAGCCTGTGCCAGCAACTGCTGGCCATTATCAACGGCGCCGACAGCCATCACTGCGTGCCCCTGCAAGGCAGCGGCACCTTTGCCGTCGAAGCCGCCATCGGCACCCTGGTACCCCGGGATGGCAATGTACTGGTGCTGATCAACGGTGCGTACGGCAAACGCCTGGCGAAAATCTGCGAAGTGCTGGACCGTCGCTACAGCACCTTTGAAACCGCTGAAGACGAGCCCACCACGGCGGCAGACGTCGACCGCCTGCTGCATGCAGACCCGAGCATCACCCACGTGGCGTTGATCCACTGCGAAACCAGCACCGGCATCCTTAACCCGCTGCCCGACATTGCCGCAGTGATCGCTCAGCACGGCAAACGCCTGATCATCGATGCCATGAGTTCCTTCGGTGCCCTGCCGATCGATGCCCGGCAAGTCCCTTTTGATGCATTGATCGCTGCCTCCGGCAAATGCCTCGAAGGTGTGCCCGGCATGGGCTTTGTATTCGCCCGCAAAGAAGCCCTGGGCAATGCCGCCGGTAACAGCCATTCACTGGCAATGGACCTGCACGATCAGCACGTTTACATGAGCAAAACCGGACAATGGCGCTTTACCCCGCCGACCCATGTGGTAGCCGCCCTGCACGAGGCACTGCTGCAATACAACGAAGAAGGCGGCTTGCCTGCCCGCCATCAGCGTTACGCCAACAACTGCCAGGCCCTGCTCGACGGCATGGCCAAACTGGGCATTAGCAGTTTTCTGCCCGAGGCTATCCAGGCGCCGATTATCGTCACCTTCCATGCGCCAAAAGACCCCCGCTATCAGTTCAAGGAGTTCTACGAGCGGGTCAAGGCCAAGGGTTTCATCCTGTATCCGGGCAAATTGACCCAGGTTGAGACTTTTCGTGTGGGCTGCATCGGCCACGTCAATCAGGCCGAGATGCAGGCAGCCGTAGACGCCATAGGCCAGGTGCTGCAGGAAATGGAAGTCTTCGATATTTGATGGTGCAGGAACAGGCTAGAACAACCCTATTTACTTCGTGCGGCACAGCCCGCTCTTACAGGATTAACAGACATGAACTACACCAACCCGAGCAAGCTGCAAGCCGCCATCCTCGACTGGGCCGGCACCGTGGTCGATTTCGGCTCGTTCGCCCCAACCCAGATTTTTGTCGAAGCCTTTGCCGAGTTTGACGTGCAGGTGTCCATCGAAGAAGCTCGCGGGCCGATGGGCATGGGCAAGTGGGACCACATTCGTACCCTGTGTGATCAGCCGCAGATAACCGAGCGCTATAAAAAAGTGTTTGGCCGTGCACCGACCGACGATGACGTCACCGCGATTTATGAGCGCTTTATGCCGCTGCAGATCGAAAAGATCGCCGAGCATTCGGCCCTGATTCCCGGCGCACTGGACACCATTGCCCAACTGCGTGAGCAAGGTATCAAGATCGGTTCCTGCTCGGGCTACCCCGCGCAGGTCATGGCCAAAGTGGTTGAACTGGCCGCCACCAATGGCTATGTGGCCGACCACGTCGTGGCCACCGATGAAGTCCCTAACGGTCGCCCCTGGCCGGCCCAGGCACTGGCCAACGTGATCGCGCTGGGTATTGATGATGTGGGTGCCTGCGTCAAGATCGACGACACCGTACCGGGCATTCTTGAAGGTCGCCGCGCCGGCATGTGGACCGTGGCGCTGGTGTGCTCGGGCAACGCCCTGGGCCTGACCTGGGAACAATACAAGGCACTGGCCCCGGCAACCCTGGACAGCGAACGCAACCGCATTCACGCCCTGTTCGCCGGCTCTCGTCCCCACTATCTGATCGACACCATCAGCGACCTGCCCGCAGTGATTAGCGATATCAACCAGCGCCTGGCCAAGGGCGAGATGCCACAGAGCAGCTGATAGCTGCAGGTTGATAGCTGCAAGCTGCAAGCTGCAAGTTTCTGACTTGCGGCTTGCGACTGCTGTAGTCCTAGCGCTCTACCCACCCGGCAAACTGATCGATAAATTTCTGCAAAAACGGTCGGGTTTTATCCGACAGTTTACCGGATGCATCAAACGCATCACCGGCTCCTCCCAGATAGGCCTCAGGCTGCTGCATGCACGGCACATCGAGAAACACCAGCGACTGGCGCAAGTGATGGTTAGCCCCAAAGCCACCAATGGCCCCAGGCGAAACGCTGATCACCGCGCCCGGCTTGCCACTGAACACACTCTGCCCATAGGGTCGCGAACCGACATCAATGGCGTTTTTCAACACCCCTGGCACCGAGCGGTTGTACTCGGGGGTCACAAACAGGATGGCATCGGCCGGGCGGATCTGATCGCGAAAAACCGTGTATGGCGCAGGTGGCGACGCACCATCAATGTCTTCGTTGTAAAGCGCCAGCTCACCGATTTCGACAATAAACAGTTTCAGGCTTGGCGGAGCCAGCTCTGCCAGAGCCTGAGCCACTTTTCGATTGAGGGAATCCTTCCTCAAACTGCCAACCAACACTGCAACGCTGTAGACCTTGCTCATGGAAAACCCCGAGTCAGTAGCTGTAGGAAGAGTAGTTATAGATGATCGGACGGCTTTCTTGCACCCCAGTTCACCCTATCGGCCTGCAAGCCTGTAAAGTAGGGGGACTATTTTTTTCACATGGTTAAACTTCCCCTGCTGAACAACGGTCTACAGAACCGCAAATTGGGTGTTTATCTCCAGAGGTTCTCTACAAATGGCGGCAGTTCTCGTTGGACAATTTCATGCAAGAGATGCGGAAGGTCGCGTCTATTCCGTGCATGAGTTTGAAGATTCACAAGCAACCGGCGATCAACCCGTAATGACCTACAAACTGGCCATTGGCGATCGTGTCAAAAAGAACGATGACAACAACTTCGAGCTGGTGCAGTCGGGTGTCATCCTGGTTCGCGACCCGTCGCCCGTCGTCGCAGCCTGACCTGCCACTCAGGGCGTACAGGTTGAAGTCAAAGGATGAGAGACGGATCAGGCTTCGCAACGCTGAAACCTCATCTGCCGGGCACTGGTGTCCGGCCTCATGATTACGATCCTTTTTGACGACAACAGACGCCGTCAAAAAGGATCAGTATTTGCGAGACAGGACACCAGTATGCGTCTACGCCACATCGAAGTGATTCAAGCCATCTTGCAAACCGGCAACCTCGGCCATGCTGCCGAATTGCTGCAGTTGCCCACGGCCACCCTCAACGCAACGCTGCAGGAAGCCGAACAGCAATTGGGCTTTATGCTGTTTGCCAGTATTCGCGGGAGGCTGCAAGCCACCCGCGACACCCTTGTGCTGCAACCCCTTATCAATCAGCTGTACCAGGCACTTGAGCCTCTGCGCCAGTTGGGCAACGAGCTGCGCCAGCATCAGGAACCGGCCTTGCGCATAGCCTGCAGCGAAACCCTGGCCCAACCGCTGCTGCCTCATTGCATAGGCGCCCTCAGACGGCGCTTTCCCGATACCCCGACAACCTTGAGCAGCCAGCCTTGCGCCGAAATTGTGCGCCGTCTGTTAATGGACGAATGCGATCTGGGCTTGAGCCTGCAGCAATCGGAGCAATCCGGGATCGAATCTCAGCCACTGGTTCAAGGCAAGGTGCAGTTTCTGGCGCCTCATGGCTGGTTGTCACCCAAGCACAAATACATCGCACTGCAAGAGCTGGCGGGACAGGCAATGATCGGCCTGCATCAGCACGACCCGTTGAGCCGCCTGCTCGACAGCAAGCTGCAAGCCTTGCGTCCGGCACCGGTGGTGCAGATTCAGGTGCAGAGTTACCAGATGATGCGCAGCATGGTCGAAGCGGGAGAAGGACTGGCGCTGGTCGACCCGTTCACGGCAGTGGGTGCCAGGGCAAGCGGGCTGGATGTGTGCCCGATCTCACCGGCGATCCCGGTGACGCTCTATGCGCTTACACGCAAAGGCACCCGGCACGGGCTGGCACTGGATGCCTTGCTGGAGATCGTGCGGCAAAAGGCCGAGGCATTGCTGGCGGATCAGGGCTTGGTGGTGCTTTAAAACACGAGCCCTGTAGCAGCCGCCGAACGCAGCCTCGCAGAGCTCGACAACTGCTACAGATCCCTGCGCTCAAATATCAAATACCAGAAAATAGCCACTTCACGGGTCTGTGGGTCAATACCGCGATAGCGCAAATCATCGATGCCCCCTACCTGATACCCGCAACGCTCATACAACCGGCAGGCGCCCAGGTTGTTGTTCTGGGTCTCGAGCATGATCCCCGGCAGGTTTTTTTTATGGCTCCAGAACCTCACCACTTCCAGCAATGACCTGGCCACACCGTGGCGACGGGCGCCCGCGATAACGGCCAGTTCATCGACATGGGCAAAGCCGTTCCAGTGGGTGCTTACCACCACATGCCCCACGGGCTGGTTGTCCAGGTACGCCATAAAGATGTCGCTGCCCTTGCCACCGCGGTAGCTGGCGAACTCATCCGGGTCGATGCCGTAGCACTTGCGATAGGGCGTAATCAGCTCCAGCGGCCAGTGCTCGACCTTTTTATGCCGGTCGGCACGGGCATAGGCACGAACTTCAAAGCTGAAATCGTTGCACCAGACATAGGGCGCAAAACCCTCGTCGGCCAGGCGTACCGAGACTTGAGGGTCTTGGGGGTTGATAACCAGATGCATGAAAAATCCTTCTTTCCTGTCGTCGACGCTGACAATAAGCGGCAGCGGCAGTCAGGTAGGCGCCAGGTTACTGCAGCGTCTGCCCTTTCGCGTCGAGGAGTTGCGCCCACAACGACGGGCCGCCAGCCGATTTGGCAATGGCTTCAAGTCGAGCCGCATGCTCGGTCAAGTCGCTTTCACTTGCACGAATAATCCGGCCCGGTTGACGGTCCGCCGACAGGCGGCGAATTTCGCTGGCCTGATTGCCCGACCCCTCACCCGAGCCATTACCGTCAGAAGCATTCCCGGCCAACGACAGGCTGGTCTGGCCACCGGTCATGGTCAGGTAAACGTCGGCCAGGATCTCGGAGTCGAGCAAGGCGCCGTGCAGCTCACGGCCCGAGTTGTCGACACCATAGCGTTTGCACAGCGCATCGAGGCTGTTGCGCTGGCCCGGGTGACGGGCCCGTGCCATGGCCAGGGTATCGAGGATGGTGCAGTGCTGAGTCAGGTCGGCGCGATCGATCTGGCCGATCAGGGCAAACTCGTTGTTGAGGAAGCCCACGTCAAACGCAGCGTTATGAATAATCAGCTGTGCGCCCTTGATGAATTCGAAAAACTCATCGGCGACTTCAGCAAAACGCGGCTTGCCCACCAGGAATTCATTGGTAATGCCGTGGACGCCAATGGCGCCTTCGTCACTTTCACGGTCGGGTTGCAGATACACGTGAAAATGGCGACCGGTCAAACGGCGCCCCATCAACTCGACGCAACCGATCTCGATCACCCGGTGGCCGTCGGTGACCGGCATACCGGTGGTTTCGGTATCGAGTACAACACTACGCATGCTTGATTCCCCGTACCTGATCGACCCCACGATTGGCCAACTGGTCGGCGCGCTCGTTGCCGGGATGGCCGATGTGACCGCGTACCCACTGCCATTTCACGGTGTGACGACTGACCTGCTCATCGAGCAGCTTCCACAGGTCGGCATTTTTTACCGGCTCCTTGGAGGCGGTTTTCCAGCCGCGTTTTTTCCAGTTGACCATCCACTCGGTGATGCCTTTCATCACATACTGCGAGTCAGTCACCAGCAGCACCTCACACGGACGCTTGAGCTCTTCAAGCCCGCGAATGGCGGCCATCAGTTCCATGCGGTTGTTGGTGGTATTGGCCTCGCCACCCCAGAGCTCTTTCTCGACACCCTGGCAGATCAGCAAGGCACCCCAGCCACCCGGGCCAGGATTGCCCTTGCAGGCACCATCGGTGAACATTTCAACGCTATCAATCATTGCAAACTATCCAGGTAAGGCTGCTTATGGCCTGACCATCAGCAATGGCCAGCACCTGAGCCGGGCAAACCCGGCCCAACATAAATTTAGGAGTCTGTGTGGCGCCGATTGACCTTGGCCATCTGCAAGGGAATCAGCTTGCCCATCGGTTCCCGGCGCATCGGGTTGACAGGGCGCAAGCCCACCACCATTTTGCGAGCAACCAATACATAGAAGCCGCCACCTGCCAATTGCCAGCTACCGGCCTTGCGTTCCCAGCCGGACAAGCGGCTTTGCCACACTTTGGAAGCAAGCGGCGGACGATAGCACCCGAAGCGGCGTTTCTCCAGCGCAAAGCCCAGCAGGTTCAGCCAGTCGGCGACCCGTGAAGGTGAGATACAGCGTGCCTTGCGCAGGGCATCCTTGGCGAAGACATGGCGCAAGCCCCAGCTGCTCCAGGGGTTGATCCCGACAATCAGCAGGTGCCCGCCAGGGCGTACGCTGCTGGCCGCTTCGCGCAACAGACCGTGGGGCGACAGACAGAAATCCAGCCCGTGCTGCAGCACCACCACGTCGGCAGCGTGCTCGCACAATGGCCAGGCCTGTTCTTCGCAGATGATTTCAACACCCGGTAATGGCGCGCCCAGGCGTACGTTGCGCTGAACCTGCGGGGCCTTGGGCGGGGTGTCGGCAGCAGGGCCGTAATGCACCAGATAGCCGCCGAAAAAGCGCCCCAGCTCGTCCTCAAGCACCCGTTGCTCATCTTCGAGCAACAACTGCCCATGGGGGCCAGACAGCCACTCACGCGCCGAACTGATCAGTGCCAGCCACTCAGGATCAGCCTGAGCCAATGCTTTATCGGTCATTGCTCCTCCAACTCGCCCTTTATCTGTCGCAAGCCCTGACGACGCGACTCGCAATAAAACGTCAACAGCCCCTAAGATGCGCCATTGTTTCACACTTGGGAATTGCACCATGTTACAGATCGACGCCCTGCCCGCCTTCAACGACAACTACATCTGGTTGTTACAGGACACTACCCAAAAGCGCTGCGCCGTGGTCGACCCGGGTGATGCCGCGCCTGTTCTGGAGTGGCTGGCCAGGCGCCCGGACTGGGTCCTCAGCGACATTCTGATCACCCATCACCATTTCGATCATGTGGGCGGTGTCGCGCAACTTCACGCACACACTAACGCGAAGGTCTGGGGGCCGGCGCTTGAGACCATACCGGCCCGACAAGTGGCACTCAACGACGGCGACCGCATCGAGGTACTGGGCCTGGAGTTCCAGATCCTGCTGGTACCCGGCCATACGCTTGGGCATATCGCCTACTATCACCAAGACCCGACAGCGCCCCTGCTGTTCTGTGGCGACACCCTGTTCGCCGCGGGTTGCGGCCGACTGTTCGAGGGCACCCCGGAACAGATGCATCACTCCCTGACTCGCCTGGCCGCGCTGCCCGCCCACACCGGCGTGTACTGCACCCACGAATACACCTTGAGCAACCTGCGCTTCGCCCAGGCCGTGGAACCGAACAACCCGGATATTGCCGCGCGTGTAGCGCAAGTCACGCAGTGGCGGGCTGAAGGTCGTATCAGCTTGCCATCATCTATGGCACTGGAACTACGCACAAATCCCTTTCTGCGAGTCCACGAAACATCTGTTAAAGAAAAAGCTGACGAGTGGAACTCCCGCGACAACGACTCGCCCAGTGCGGTCTTTGCCAGCCTGCGCAGCTGGAAAGACAGGTTCTAAAACCGGCCGCGGTCAGAACAAAAATTCTCAACAGTTGACCGCGCCCCCCCTGCTTTCTAGAATCCCCCGACATTTTTTCCTGACTTTTTTCAAAACAATGTCGTCATTTAAAGGTAACTCCATCAATTCAGACGCATTGACGCGCATGGTCAAAGCCATTGCGGTGGCTGTCTGCGCCACGCTCGCGGGCTGCCAGTCCATGGATCATTCGGCGCAGACCACGGAGCGGGCCAGCCTTAAAATCGCCAAACGCATTCCCCAGGATCCACTCTGGCTCAGCCAGAAGTGTACAGACGGAGACATCCTTTACAAACGAGACCGGGGACATCCTTTACGTTTCTGGGTGCTGGACAGCCGGCTTGCACCGCTGTCTAGCCTACCCAGTGGATAGTTACATAGGTACATGTCCCACACGTTGTCGTCCACTTCTCGCAGTCCAACGGACTCTCCTACCAGTGACTCACTCAAAAAGATCATCCTGCCCCTCCACTTCATTGATCCGTCTGTTCTGACTTTGCGTACCTCCATATCCGCCCCATATTCGGCAGGAGGTACCCAGCCTGTATAGATCCTTGGCGATTTATCGTACAGATCGTTCGGCACTTTCATACCCAACGCCTCGTGCGGCCGATCATGATTGAATTCCTGTCGAAATCGTTCAAACGCCAACTGCTGCTGGACCATATTGGCTTCTGGCGTCTTCAGTAACGCGGCCTTGAGTGAGCGATGCATACGTTCATGCCGCCCGTTCTGATCGGGTCGCCCCGGCTGAATACGCTCTGGGTAGATACCCAGTCGTATCCACCATACGGCCAGACTCGAGAGCCTGTTGAGGCCGGTTGAAGCGAAGGGTGAACCGTTGTCAGTCCTGATGACGTCAGGCAGACCATACTCGCGAAAAGCCCAGTCAAAACCCTCGCGGGCCCCAGCCACACTGGGCTGAGCACGACACAACAATATGAATCTGCTGGCCTGATCCGTGAGTGTCAGCGGGTAACAGCGTCGGCCATCCGCCATTAAAAAGTCGCCTTTGAAGTCAGCGGCCCACGTTTGATTGGGGAGGTTTGCCGGGCGAAGTTTGACGGGGCCGGTAGGCGGACGATTGCGCTTGCGCCGCTCTTGGACCAGTCCCGCTCGTTTGAGCCATTCCCCCGCCGTGCTGGGTGCCGGCCAATGACATTCCGGATAGCGATTGGAAAGGACCTTGACCAGCTTTTTGGGGCCCCAGTCATGGTGTTGATGCTTGAGCTCAATTAGAGCAGCAATATGTGCATCGCACGTTTGAAAAGGGCTTGAGAGTGGACGGCGTGAAGCCTCCTTGAGTCCGTCCAAGCCCGCAGTGGCGTACCGTTGCAGCCACTTGTCCAAGGTCGGTCGACTAATGCCGTAGCTCAATGCCAGTTGATGTTTTGAATAGGCGCCGGACAGCCAGTCGCCTATCAATCTGACTTTTTGGTCCATAGGGGACTCTCGATTCCATGACATGGCCAGTTACCTCCTGGCCATGATTAATACATGTAAACGATGTCTCCGGTTTAAAACGTAAAGGATGTCTCCGGTCTGTACCAAGCCCAGCCCCCTCCCCCCTCAAGATGTGTGGGAGCGCATGCGCCAGGGTTTCAAGTTGCAGGACGGCCAGAACGTCAACCCCCGAATTGAACAACAGCGCCTGTGGTTTGCGAGCAACCCGTCGTTTCTCGAGAATGCGGGCGAGCGCGGCAGCCTTTATATCCACTACATTGTAGAGCGCCTCGAAGAACGCAATATGCCGCTGGAACTGGCCCTGCTGCCAGCCATTGAAAGCGCCTACAACCCAATGGCGTATTCCCACGCAAATGCGGTCGGGCTCTGGCAGTTCATTCCGTCGACAGGCCGCTACTTCAACCTGCGTCAAACCCGTGCCTACGATGGTCGCCGTGACATTACCGCCTCGACGCTGGCAGCCCTGAACTACCTGAACCGTCTGCATGACATGTTCAACGGCGACTGGCTGCTGGCCCTGGCGGCCTACAACGCTGGCGAAGGTACCGTCAGCCGGGCCATCGAGCGCAACGAAAAGCTCGGCCTGCCGACCGACTACTGGAACCTGCCACTGCCGCAGGAAACCAAAGACTACGTGCCAAAACTGCTGGCCCTGTCACAAGTGGTTCTGGCCCCTGAAGCCTACGGCATCAACCTGAACCCGATCGCCAACGAACCCTACTTCGAAATGGTCGAGATCAAACAGTCCATGGACCTGTCCCGCGTGGCAGCCCTGGCCGAAATCGACGAAGACGAAATGTTCCAGCTCAATCCGGCCTACAAACAGCGCGCCACCACCGATGGCCCCCAGCATCTGCTGGTACCTACGGCCAAAGCCCAGCTGTTGACTGCCAGCCTGTCCAATCTCAGCTCCGACCAACTGGTCAGTCTGCGCCCCAACAAGCCGGTATTTGACAAGGTTGCAAGCACATCCCCAGCTCGCCTGAACCGCAAGTACAGGGTCAAGAGCGGCGACAACCTGACCCTGATTGCCAAGGCCAACAAGGTCAATGTCAAAGACTTGCAACACTGGAACAAACTCAGCGGCAACAACCTCAAGGCCGGCCAGGTCCTGGTGATGCAGGACACACGCAAGCCCTCGGGCAAAAAGCCGACCCAATACAAGGTCCAGAAAGGCGACTCGCTGTATATGGTTGCCAAGCGTTTCAACGTTGAAATGCAGCATCTCAAGCGCTGGAATCCAAACAGCGCAAAAGCCCTCAAGCCGGGGCAAATGCTGACCGTTTCCAAACCCCGATAAGCACAGCGCTGACATCCCCGCGGGCAAGCTGATTCCTACACAAAAGTAGGCCGCAGCTTGCCCGTCGTGCTTACCAGCGTGGCCTTTTTCCTACAGATACAAGCTGTTACTGTACGGAAACCTTAAGCCCAATGCCTGGATCGGATCTCTGACTTGACGCGTCCCCTCCTTACGCTATTTATCTGCCTGGCCTTGAGCTTCACCGCCAGCGCAAACCTGAGCGAAAGCCACGGTTATGCGCAGTTCGGCACACTCAAGTACCCCGCCACCTTTACCCATTTCGACTGGGTAAACCCTGACGCCCCCAAGGGCGGCACCTTGAAGGTCATGGCGTTCGGCACGTTCGACACGCTCAACCCCTACACCTTCAAAGGCACCAGCCCGGTTTCGACTCCCAACTTCCTGCAGTACGGGGTCAATGAACTCAATGAAACCCTGATGGCCGGTACGGGCCAATATGCCCCCTCCGGCGATGAGCCAACATCCAGCTATGGTTTGATCGCTCAATCAGTGGAGTACAACGAGGACCGCAGCTGGGTCGTCTTTAACCTGCGACCCGAAGCCCGCTTTCATGATGGGACGCCGATCACTGCCTACGATGTTGCCTTCTCCTACGACCTGTTACTAAAAGAAGGTCATCCGCAGTACCGCACCAATCTTCAGGAAGTCCAGCGGGTCGATATCCTGGGCCCCAAACGAATTCGTTTTGTCTTCAAGCGCTCAGGCAACCCGTTGCTGATTTTGCGCCTGGGCGAACTGCCCGTGTTGCCCCAGCATTACTGGGTAAAGCGCGACTTCAAAGCCACCACCTTCGAGCCACCGCTGGGTAGCGGCCCCTATCGCATTACCCGGGTTACCCCCGGGCGCCAACTGGTCTTTGAGCGCGTCAAGAACTGGTGGGGCGCCAACCTGCCGGTCAACCGCGGCAAATACAACTTCGACCGGGTTGAAGTGGAGTTCTACCGCGACAGCGATGTCGCCTTCGAGGCGTTCAAGGCCCGCGAGTTCGACATTTACATCGAGCACCAGGCCAAGAACTGGGCCAATGGCTATAACTTCCCGGCGGTACGCCGCGGCGATGTGATCAAGGCCGAAATTACCCACCAGATCCCGACACAAACCCAGGGGCTGTTTATGAACAGTCGCCGCGCCACCTTTGCGCAAAACAAAACCCGTGAGGCCCTGGGCCTTATGTTTGATTTTGAATGGACCAACCGCACCCTGTTCAACGGCGCCTACCAGCGCGCCGTGAGCCATTACCCCAACAGCGAATTCTCGGCCAGCGGCATTCCCCAGGGGCATGAGTGGCTGATGCTGTCACCCTGGCGCAGCCAACTACCGCCCGAACTGTTCAACCAGGCCTTTACCTTGCCGCAAACCGACGGCCGCGGCATCCCCCGCGCAACTCTGCGCCAGGCACTGGCACTGCTGGATGAAAGCGGCTGGAAACTGTCGGGCCAGCGCCTGGTCAATAGTGAAGGCAAACCCCTGCGTTTCGAAATATTGCTGGTAAACCCGAACCTTGAGCGCATCCTGCAACCCTATGTGGAGAACCTGGCCAGCATTGGCGTCGATGCCCGGCTGCGCACCGTGGATCGCGCGCAATACAAGCAGCGCCTGGACCAGTTCGACTTTGACATGATCCTGATGACCCTTGACCAGACCCTGAGCCCCGGCCTTGAACAGTGGCAGTACTTCCACTCCAGCCAGGCCAACGTCAAGGGCAGCAAAAACTATGCAGGGGTAGCCAGCCCGGTGGTGGACCAACTGCTCGAGCGCCTGCTGGCCGCACGGACCCGCGACGAGCAATTGTCTGCCGGCCAGGCCCTGGACCGCGTGTTGCTTTGGCAGCACTACATCATTCCCAACTGGTATCTGAACTATCACCGCCTGGCGTACCGCAACCGGTTCGCCTTTGTGACTACGCCGCCCTACACCCTGGGCCTCAGCGCGTGGTGGCTTAAGCCTACGGAGAAAAAACAATGATGCCTTTGCGTACATGGCTAAAGCCCCTTGCCAGCTTGTTGTTTGCCGGTTTTGCCTGCACGGCCATGGCCGCTCCCCAGCATGCCTTGACCCTCTATGACGAGCCGCCGAAATATCCTGCCGACTTCAAGCATGTCGACTACGTCAACCCGCAAGCCCCCAAGGGCGGTACCTTTCGCAAGTCTGCGCTGGGCAGCTTTGACAGCCTCAACCCGTTTATCAATAAAGGCGTGCCAGCCGACGACATTGATCTGACCTTCGATACCCTGGCCCGGCAAACCCTCGACGAGCCTTTTACGTCCTACGGCCTGATTGCCGGGAAAATCGAGAAAGCCCCGGATAACAGCTGGGTGCGGTTTTACCTGCGCCCGGAAGCGAAGTTCAGCGATGGCCATCCGATTCGCGCCGAAGATGTCGTGTTCAGCTTCGATACCCTGATGAAAAGTGGCTCGCCGCTGTACAAGGGTTATTACAGCGATGTCGACCAGGCCATCGCGGAAAACCCACTGCAAGTGAAATTCACCTTCAAGCACAACAAAAACCGCGAACTGCCGCTAATCCTTGGCCAGCTCCCGGTTCTGCCCAAGCACTGGTGGGAAACCCGCGACTTCAACAAGGGCAACCTGGAAATCCCGCCCGGCAGCGGCCCCTACACCATCGCCGAGATCAAGCCCGGGCGCTCGATCCGCTACGAGCGCAACAAGGACTACTGGGGCAAGGACCTGCCCATCAACAAGGGCCTGTACAATTTTGATGCCATCACGGTCGATTACTTTCGCGACAACAGCGTTGCCTTCGAAGCCCTCAAGGCCGGTCAGTTTGATTACTGGCTGGAGATCAGCGCCAAAAACTGGGCCGGAGCCTACAACTCTCCGGCATTTACTCAGGGCCGCCTGAAAAAAGAAGAAATCCGCAACCACAATCCAACAGGCATGCAGGGATTTGTCTTCAACCTGCGCAGGCCAATGTTCCAGGATGTGCGCGTACGCGAGGCACTAAGCCTGCTGTTCGACTTTGAATGGGCCAACAAGCAACTCTTCAACGGTGCCTATGCGCGCACTGGCAGCTACTTCGAAAACTCGGAAATGGCCGCCAAGGCGCCGCCGACCGAAGCTGAACTGGCCATTCTGGAGCCCTTGCGCGGCCAGATTCCCGAGCAGGCGTTCAGCCAGGTGTTCAAACCCAGCGTCACCGACGCCAGCGGCATGATTCGCGAGCAACAGCGCCGCGCCTACCAACTGCTGCAAGACGCCGGCTGGCGCATCGTCGATGACAAGATGGTCGACGCCCAGGGCAAGCCGGTGAAGATCGAATTCTTGCTGGCACAAACCGAATTCGAGCGCATCCTTCTGCCGTTCAAGCGCAACCTCAGCGACCTGGGCATCGATTTGCAGATTCGCCGGGTCGACACCTCCCAATACCTCAACCGCCTGCGCTCAAGGGATTACGACATGATTGTCGGCAGCTTCCCGCAGTCCAGCTCACCCGGCAGCGAGCAGCGCGAGTACTGGGAATCACAAAGTATCGACAAACCCGGCAGCCGAAACTTTATCGGCCTCAAGGACCCGGCCATCGACCAGTTGACCGAGGGCCTGATCAACGCCGAGTCACGGCAAAGCCTGATCAACCATGCCAGGGCGCTGGACCGTGTGTTGCAGTGGGGCTTCTACGTGATCCCCAACTGGCATATCAAAACCTGGCGCGTGGCCTACTCGAACCATATCGGCCATCCCGAAGTTACGCCCAAATACGATATCGGCACCAACACCTGGTGGGCCAAACCTGACGCAAAACCTGCACCCTCTACCAAACCTTCAAGCGCGAGCCAGGAGCCTTAAATGCTGGCTTATATTTTCAGGCGACTGCTGCTGATCATTCCGACACTGTTCGGGATTCTGTTGATTAACTTCATCATTATCCAGGCGGCCCCCGGCGGCCCGGTTGAACAGATGATCGCCAAGCTCGAAGGCTTTGACGGCGCCACCAGCCGCATCGCCGGTGGTGGTTCGGAAGTGTCGGTGGCGGGCTCCAACTACCGTGGCGCCCAAGGGCTGGATCCGGAACTGATCAAGGAAATCGAAAAGATGTACGGTTTCGACAAGTCGGCGCCGGAACGCCTGTGGATCATGATTAAAAACTACGCCCGACTGGACTTCGGCGAAAGCTTCTTCCGCGACGCCAAGGTCATCGACCTGATCAAGGAGAAAATGCCGGTCTCCATCTCGCTGGGGTTGTGGAGCACCCTGATCATGTACCTGGTGTCGATCCCCCTGGGGATCGCCAAGGCCACGCGCCACGGCAGCCACTTTGATGTCTGGACCAGTTCACTGATCATCATCGGCTACGCCATCCCGGCCTTTCTGTTTGCCATCCTGCTGATCGTGCTGTTTGCCGGGGGCAGTTACCTGGACTGGTTCCCCCTGCGCGGCCTGACGTCCAACAACTTTGACGAACTGAGCCTGGGCGGCAAGATTCTCGATTACTTCTGGCATCTGGCATTGCCCGTTACGGCACTGGTTATCGGCAACTTCGCCACCATGACCCTGCTGACCAAAAACAGCTTTCTCGACGAGATCAACAAACAGTATGTCGTCACTGCCAAAGCCAAGGGCCTGACCAACCACCGGGTGCTCTATGGCCATGTGTTCCGCAATGCCATGCTGCTGGTTATTGCCGGTTTCCCGTCGGCCTTTATCGGAATTTTCTTTACCGGCTCACTGCTGGTCGAAGTGATTTTCTCCCTCGATGGCCTGGGCCTGATGAGTTTCGAGGCTGCTATCAATCGCGACTACCCGGTTGTCTTCGGCACCCTGTTTATCTTTACGCTGGTCGGGCTGGTGTTGAAGCTGATCGGTGACCTCTCATACACCCTGGTCGATCCGCGTATCGACTTTGAAAGCAGGGAGCATTGAGATGAAGCTATCCCCCCTCAATCGACGCCGTTTTGCCCGTTTCAAAGCCAACAAGCGTGGCTGGTGGTCGCTGTGGATCTTCCTGGTGCTGTTCGGGCTGAGCCTGAACGCCGAGTTCATTGCCAACGACAAACCCTTGGTGATCAATTACGACGGGGAGTGGTATTTCCCGGCGCTCAAGCGCTATCCAGAGACCGACTTCGGCGGTGAATTCCCCCTCGAAGCCAACTACAAAAGCCCGTATATCCGTGAACTGCTGGCCAAGAAAGATGCCTGGGTTGTGTGGCCACCCATCCCCTACAGCTATCAAAGCATCAACTACGACCTGAAAGTCCCTGCCCCTGCACCGCCCTCCGCCGAGAACTGGCTGGGCACCGACGACCAGGGCCGCGACGTGCTGGCCCGAGTGATTTATGGCTTTCGCATATCGGTGCTGTTCGCCCTGACCCTGACGGTACTGAGCTCCATCATCGGCGTGATCGCCGGGGCCTTGCAGGGCTTTTATGGTGGCTGGGTCGACCTGGCCGGTCAGCGCTTTCTGGAAATCTGGTCAGGCTTGCCCGTGTTGTACCTGCTGATCATTCTCGCCAGTTTTGTGCAGCCCAATTTCTGGTGGCTGCTGGGCATCATGCTGCTGTTCTCGTGGATGAGCCTGGTGGACGTCGTGCGCGCCGAATTCCTGCGTGGGCGCAATCTGGAGTATGTGCGCGCCGCCCGCGCCCTGGGCATGCAGGACATGGCCATCATGTACCGCCACATCCTGCCCAACGCCATGGTCTCCACCATGACCTTTATGCCGTTTATCCTCACTGGCGCCATCGGCACCCTCACTGCCCTGGACTTCCTGGGCTTCGGCCTGCCCCCGGGCGCGCCGTCGCTGGGCGAACTGGTGGCCCAGGGCAAGTCCAACCTGCAAGCGCCCTGGCTGGGCATCAGTGCATTCGCAGTGCTGGCCATCATGCTCAGCCTGCTGGTGTTTATCGGTGAGTCCGCTCGCGATGCCTTCGACCCGAGGAAATAAGATGACGCAGGACAATCTGATCGAAGTGCGCGACCTCAGCGTCGAGTTTGTAGCGGGTGACACACCGCAGCGGGTGGTGCAAGGCGTCAGTTTTGATATCAGGCGCGGCGAAACCCTGGCCCTGGTGGGCGAAAGCGGTTCGGGCAAATCGGTGACCGCGCACTCGATCCTCAGGTTGCTGCCCTACCCCCTTGCACGCCACCCCAGCGGCAGCATCGCCTACGGCGGCCAGGATTTGCTCAGCGTGGACGAGAAAAAGCTGCGCAACATTCGCGGCAACCGCATTGCGATGATTTTTCAGGAGCCCATGACCTCCCTGAACCCGCTGCACAGCATTGAAAAACAAATCAATGAGGTGCTCGGCATTCACAAGGGGATCACCGGCAAGGCCGCTACCCTGCGCACCCTGGAGCTTCTGGAGCTGGTAGGCATACCCGAGCCTCACAAACGCCTCAAGGCGCTGCCACACGAGCTCTCAGGGGGTCAGAGACAGCGCGTGATGATCGCCATGGCCCTGGCCAATGAACCCGAACTGCTGATTGCCGACGAACCTACCACCGCCCTGGACGTGACCGTTCAGCTTAAAATCCTCGACTTGCTCAAGGATCTGCAAGCCCGCCTGGGCATGTCGTTGTTACTGATCAGTCACGATTTGAACCTTGTACGAAGAATTGCGCATCGCGTATGTGTCATGCAGCGCGGTTTAATCGTCGAACAAGCATCGTGCGAGCAGCTGTTCCGTTCGCCGCAGCATCCTTACACCCGGGAACTGCTCAGCGCAGAGCCCAGCGGAGGCCCGGCCAGCACCATTGCCGGTCCGCCATTGCTGCAAGTCGAGGACCTGAAGGTATGGTTCCCGATCAAGAAAGGCCTGCTGCGCAAGACCGTCGATTACGTGAAAGCGGTGGACGGTATCAATTTCAGCTTGCCCCAGGGGCAGACCCTGGGAATTGTGGGTGAAAGCGGATCGGGCAAATCAACGCTGGGCCTGGCGATTTTGCGTCTGATTGCCAGCAAGGGCCTGATCAGCTTTGAAGGCAAACGGCTAGACTGTCTGTCACAAAAAGAAGTCAGGCCATTGCGACGGGAAATGCAGGTGGTATTCCAGGACCCGTTTGGCAGTCTCAGCCCGCGCATGAGCGTCAGCGAGATTGTCGGTGAAGGGTTGCGCATTCACCGTATGGGCACCGAAGCGGAACAGGAAAGTGCAATTATTGAAGCCTTGCGAGAAGTAGGTCTGGATCCGGAAACCCGGCACCGTTACCCTCACGAGTTTTCAGGCGGACAACGGCAAAGAATCGCCATTGCCCGCGCACTGGTGTTAAAGCCGGAGTTGATATTGCTGGACGAGCCAACCTCTGCGCTGGACCGCACAGTACAACGCCAGGTTGTTGAACTGCTGCGCTCACTGCAAGCCAGGCACAACCTGACGTATTTGTTTATCAGCCATGACCTGGCTGTCGTCAAAGCGCTGAGCCACCAATTGATGGTGGTCAAGCATGGCCAAGTGGTCGAACAGGGTGATGCGCAAAGTATCTTTGCCTCACCGCAACATCCATATACACAACAGCTGCTGGAAGCCGCCTTTTTGGCACCAGTGGCTGTCGATTAACCTGATAGAGGAACAACACATGGGTTTTCTCACCGGTAAGCGCGTACTGATCGTTGGTGTCGCTAGCAAATTGTCCATCGCTTCTGGCATTGCTGCCGCCATGCACCGTGAAGGCGCCGAGCTGGCTTTCACTTATCAGAACGAAAAGCTGAAAGGTCGTGTTGAAGAATTCGCCGCAGGCTGGGGTTCGAACCCTGAGCTGTGCTTCCCTTGCGACGTTGCCAGCGATGAAGAAATCGCCAAGGTCTTCGAAGACCTGAGCAAGAAGTGGGACGGTCTGGACTGCATCGTTCACTCAGTAGGTTTCGCTCCTGGCGACCAGCTGGATGGCGATTTCACCGACGCCACCACCCGTGAAGGCTTCCGCATCGCTCACGACATCAGCGCCTACAGCTTCGTGGCCCTGGCCAAGGCTGGTCGCCCGATGATGAAAGGTCGCAACGGCAGCCTGCTGACCCTGTCCTACCTGGGCGCCGAGCGCACCATGCCTAACTACAACGTGATGGGCATGGCCAAGGCCAGCCTGGAAGCCGGTGTACGTTACCTGGCAGGCAGCCTAGGCCCTGAGGGTACTCGCGTTAACTGCGTATCGGCAGGCCCGATCCGTACCCTGGCAGCGTCGGGCATCAAGAACTTCCGCAAAATGCTGGCGGCCAACGAAGCGCAGACTCCACTGCGTCGCAACGTGACCATCGACGAAGTCGGCAATGCCGGCGCCTTCCTGTGCTCGGATCTGGCATCGGGCATCAGCGGCGAAATCATGTACGTAGACGGTGGCTTCAACACTACCGCCATGGGCAGCCTCGAAGAGTAAACCCTTCGTTACAAGCGCTACTCAAAAACGCCCGGTGCAGAGATTGCATCGGGCGTTTTTTTGCCTCGCGACAATCTCTGGGAGATGATCTGTGGGAGCGGGCTTGCCCGCGATACAAACGACGCGATACGTCAGACAGAGCGCATGGATGCCATCGCGAGCAAGCCCGCTCCCACAAAAAAACCAGCGCAAAAAAATGGCCGCTCAATGAGCGGCCATTTTTACCGAAGCAGGCTGAACTTAGTAGCGCTCAACCTTGGCTTCGTTTTCCAACTGCTTGCGGTAGGCAGCAAAGTCTTGCTGGCCAACACGCGAAGCGAGGAAGCGGCGATACGACGCTTTCTCTTCTTCAGTCGGCGCTACTGCATCGTTGACGCCGTTCAAACGCAATACAACCACAGTGCCATCTGCCAGGGTGACACTGCTGAATGTCGGCTTGTCCTTGGCTGCAGGTTTCGGCATGCGGAATACCGCTTGCAGCACGGCAGGATCAATACCTTCCTGACCACGGGCAACCGCTTCCTGGACCTTCCACGCCTGACCATCAACCGGCTGGTTCAACGGCAGTTTGCCATCGCGCAGCTCCTTGATGATTTCTTCAGCACGGGTTTTGGCCGCAGCACTGGCGTGCTCCTTGACCAGTTGCGCACGAATGCTCGAGGCAACAGCCTCCAGCGGCAACTGCTCAGGCTTGCGGTGCTCCTTGACGCGCAACACCACTACGGTCTCAGGGTCCAGCTCCAGGGCTGTACTGTTCGCGCCCTCATCCATCACTTCGGTGCTGAATGCGGCCTGAATCACAGCGCGATTGGCGGTGACACCCTCGCCCCCCTCGCGACCAAATGGCGCAGAGGTATGCACAGTCAGCTTAAGCTCTTGAGCTGGCTGAGCCAGATCGGACGCTTCAAATGCCGAGTCTTCCAATTGCTTGGTTGCATCGACAAACAGGCGTTCAACCTGCTGGGTTTTCAGGTCATGGGTCAGCTTGTCTTTCAGGCTGGCAAAGCTCGGCACTTCAGGTGCTTCAACACCCAACAGCTTGATCAGGTGATAACCGAAGCTGGTGCGTACCGGCTCCGAAACCTGGTCCTGCTTCAACCCGTAAACAGCCGTTTCGAACACAGGATCGTAAACACCAGGGCCTGCGAAGCCCAGGTCACCGCCATTGGCAGCCGAACCCGGATCCTGGGAGAACTCCTTGGCCAGAGCTTCGAAGCTTTCACCTTTGGCCAGACGCTGCTGAATCTCGGCGATCTTGGCTTTGGCCTGCTCGTCGCTGACCTTGTCGTTCACTTCGATCAGGATATGCGCAGCGCGGCGCTGTTCGGCCAGGTTGGCGATTTCCTTTTGATACAACGCTTGAAGCTCATCATCCTTCACGGCTACCTGGTCAAAGAAAGAAGATTTCTTCAACTCGATATAGTCGATCACGACCTGATCAGGGGTCATGAATTCCTTGGCGTGCTCGTCGTAGTAAGCCTTGATTTCGTCATCGCTCAGTTTCACCGCAGCCGGGTCGGCCTTGATGTTCAGCGAAGCGAAATCACGGGTTTGTTTCTCAAGACGGGCGAACGCATTCACCTGTTCGTCGGTCACGAAACCACTGCCCGCCAGACCGGCACGCAGCTGACCAATCAGCATTTCTTCGCCCAGCATGTTACGGAACTGCAAGCGACCGTAACCCAGTTGACGGATCACCTGGTCGAAACGCTCAGGGCTGAATTTGCCGTCTTCCTGAAATTCAGGAGTCAACAGAATGACTTGGTCCAAAGCGGCTTCAGAAAACGAAAACTTCGCGTCTTTGGCGCCTTGCAGCAACAGCTTGCGATCGATCAACCCTTTGAGGGCCGCTTCACGCAGCATTTTTTCATCCAGCAACGACGAGTCGAAATCCTTGCCCAACTGCTGCAGCAGCTGCCGGCGTTGCATATCGACGGCCTGGCTCAGTTCAACCTGGGTGATTTCTTCACCGTTAACCTTGGCAGCATCCTGGCTGGTAGAGGTGGCTTGAAAAATGGCATCGAAACCGGTCAACGCCATTAACGCGACGATGACACCGATGATGGTCTTGGCAATCCAGCCTTGTGAATTGTCCCTGATATTTTGCAGCATGCTTCCCCCAGAAACGGTCTTGCATAATGAGCAACCGTGGAGCGTGGGTAGAGTCCGGATAGAAGAAAGGCGCATCCGAGGATGCGCCTTCTCGTAACTGGCGGAGCGGACCGGGCTCGAACCCGCGACCCCCGGCGTGACACATCGATGTTGCCACCGACTGCACTACCGCTCCGCTGCCAAGCCTGGCGTGCGCCTGACCCGGTTGGGTAAAAGGTGTTACAGAAACTTAGTTAACCGCTTCTTTCAGTGCTTTACCGGCTTTGAAGCCTGGCTTTTTGGCAGCAGGAATTTCCAGCGTTTTACCGGTCTGTGGGTTACGACCAATACGGGCAGGACGATCGGTTACAGAGAAAGTACCAAAACCAACCAGTACCACAGAGTCGCCAGCCTTAAGAGCGCCAGTGACGGATTCGATTACTGCGTCCAGCGCACGGCCAGCTGCAGCTTTCGGGATATCAGCAGATGCAGCGATAGCATCAATCAGTTCCGACTTGTTCACTCTAAGTCCCCTTATATCTGTCTGAGTATGTTTCTAAAGTTTTTTGGTAAAAGCAAAACGACTGCTGAAGCACTTACGGACACTTATAGAGCCGCTTTATAACAAGGGCTCTAAAAAGCGTCAAGAAAGCCCGTCAGGCGAATCCGTATTAATGCGTGCTAATTCTTTCCTTAGAGTCAGATTCTCGTTTGTCGTCCTTGGCAACAATCTCGGGAGCCACATCCGGCAAGGGCTCCGGGGCGTATTGCAGCGCAATTTGCAGGACTTCGTCAATCCATTTAACCGGTTTAATCTGAAGATCCTGTTTGATGTTGTCAGGAATTTCCTTCAGGTCACGAACGTTCTCTTCAGGAATAATTACAGTTTTGATGCCACCACGATGAGCAGCAAGTAATTTTTCCTTCAGGCCACCAATCGCCAACACCTGACCACGAAGGGTAATTTCACCGGTCATGGCAACATCGGCGCGTACCGGAATCAGGGTCAATGCAGAGACCAGGGCAGTACACATTCCCACACCAGCACTAGGGCCATCTTTAGGCGTAGCGCCTTCGGGCATGTGAATGTGAATATCGCGTTTTTCGTGGAAATCCAACGGGATACCCAGGCTCTTGGCGCGGCTGCGCACCACCGTCAATGCAGCGGTGATGGACTCTACCATCACGTCGCCCAGCGAACCGGTCTTGATCAGCTGGCCTTTGCCAGGAACAACGGCCGCTTCGATGGTCAACAACTCGCCACCCACCTGGGTCCAGGCCAGGCCGGTCACTTGACCGATCTGGTCCTGAACTTCAGCCAAACCGTAGCTGAATTTTCTTACGCCCAAAAAGTGCTCAAGTAGCTCCGGCGTGACGGTGACCGCAAAGCGTTTTTCCAGCGCATGCTCTTTGACCGCCTTGCGGCAGATCTTCGCAATCTGGCGCTCAAGGCCCCGCACACCGGCTTCGCGGGTGTAGTAGCGGATCATGTCGCGGATGGCTTCGTTATCAAATGCCAGCTCGCCCTTCTTCAAGCCATTGGCTTCAATTTGTTTCGGGGCCAGGTATTTGACAGCAATGTTGATTTTTTCGTCTTCGGTGTAGCCAGGCAGACGAATGACTTCCATCCGGTCCAGCAAGGCTGGCGGGATGTTCATCGAGTTGGACGTACACAGGAACATCACATCGGAGAGGTCGTAATCAACCTCGAGGTAATGGTCGTTGAAATTGTGGTTCTGCTCGGGATCGAGCACTTCAAGCAGTGCAGACGCCGGATCGCCGCGCATGTCACTGCCCATCTTGTCGATTTCATCAAGCAGGAACAGCGGGTTGCGCACACCAACCTTGGTCATCTTTTGAATCAATCTTCCTGGCATCGAACCGATGTACGTACGGCGATGGCCACGAATTTCCGCTTCGTCACGCACGCCACCCAAGGCCATACGCACGAATTTACGGTTTGTTGCGTGGGCAATGGACTCAGCAAGCGAGGTTTTGCCTACACCCGGAGGACCGACCAGGCACAGAACCGGACCACGAATTTTCTTCACACGCTTTTGCACGGCAAGATATTCGAGAATCCGCTCTTTGACTTCGTCCAGACCGTAGTGATCTGCGTCCAGAATGTCTTCAGCACGCTTGAGATCCAGGCGCACCTTGCTCTGAGCCTTCCACGGCACCTGCACCAGCCAGTCGATGTAGGAGCGCACCACGGTGGCTTCTGCGGACATTGGCGACATTTGCTTGAGCTTGTTCAGCTCCGCCTGGGCCTTGGCCATTGCATCTTTCGGCAAACCGGCAGCATCGATGCGTTTTTTCAGCTCTTCGATTTCATTGTGACCTTCGTCACCATCACCCAGCTCTTTCTGAATGGCCTTCATCTGCTCATTCAGGTAGTACTCGCGCTGGCTGCGCTCCATTTGCTTTTTGACGCGGCCACGGATGCGCTTTTCGACTTGCAGCAAGTCGATCTCGGCATCCAGCAGGGCCAGAACGTGCTCGACACGGGCCTGCAGATCGATGATTTCGAGGATTTCCTGCTTCTGCTCGATCTTGAGTGCCATATGGGCAGCCATGGTATCGACCAGACGGCTTGGCTCGTCAATGCTGTTAAGCGATGACAGAACCTCGGCCGGGACTTTTTTGCCCAGTTGCACGTATTGCTCGAACTGCGAAAGCAGGCTGCGCACAAAGACCTCGGATTCGCGATCCGGGGCAGCCACTTCGTCAATCAGGGAGACTTCGGCACTCAGATAACCATCTGCCTGACCAAAATGCTCAACCGCACCGCGCTGCTCACCCTCAACCAGCACTTTGACCGTGCCGTCCGGGAGCTTGAGCAGTTGCAGAACAGTTGCAATGGTACCGACGCGATACAGGGCATCTTCGCCCGGATCGTCGTCAGCCGGATTCTTTTGAGCCAACAGCAAAATTTGCTTGTCGCCCGTCATCGCAGCCTCAAGGGCCTCGATCGACTTCTCGCGTCCCACGAACAGTGGGATCACCATGTGCGGATACACAACAACATCACGCAACGGCAGGAGAGGCAATTCGATGGTTGTCTTCATGATTTCGCCTCTACGGCGGCCATAAGGCCGTAATCAGATGGATGTAAGCTTGAAGCCAAGATGGGGGCAGTCTTGAAAAAAAACAAGCGTTGAACGACAGGAAAAACAAAGGGGCCCGAAGGCCCCTTCTTTAACACGCAATGTGGAATGCCAGCATTACATTTACGCGTCAGGTGCAACCTTGGCAGTCGCTTCGTTGTTTTCATAGATCAACAACGGCTTGGACTTGCCTTCTATAACGCTTTCGTCGATCACAACTTTACTCACCTCGGATTGCGAGGGGATTTCATACATTGTGTCGAGCAGCACGCCTTCAAGAATCGAACGCAGGCCACGAGCGCCCGTTTTGCGCTCCAGAGCACGCTTGGCCACGGCCTTCAAGGCGTCGGCACGGAACTCAAGATCTACACCTTCCATCTCGAACAGCTTGCCGTACTGCTTGGTCAAGGCGTTCTTCGGTTCGGTGAGGATCTGCATCAAGGCAGCCTCGTCCAGCTCGTCCAGGGTTGCCAGCACAGGCAGACGACCCACGAATTCCGGGATCAGGCCAAACTTGACCAGATCGTCAGGCTCGACTTCACGCAGGGATTCGCCAACCTTCTTGCCCTCTTCCTTGCTGCGCACTTCGGCACTGAAGCCGATGCCGCCGCGAGTCGAGCGCGCCTGTACAACCTTCTCAAGGCCCGAGAACGCACCACCGCAGATAAACAGGATGTTGCGGGTATCAACCTGCAAGAACTCCTGCTGCGGGTGCTTGCGGCCGCCTTGAGGCGGTACGGAAGCCACGGTACCTTCGATCAGCTTGAGCAATGCCTGCTGCACACCTTCACCGGAAACATCACGGGTAATCGAAGGGTTGTCAGACTTGCGCGAAATCTTGTCGATTTCATCGATGTAGACAATGCCCATCTGGGCTTTTTCTACGTCGTAATCGCATTTCTGCAGCAGCTTCTGAATGATGTTTTCAACATCTTCGCCCACGTAACCGGCTTCAGTCAGCGTGGTTGCGTCAGCGATGGTGAAAGGTACATTCAACAGGCGTGCAAGGGTTTCTGCCAGCAGGGTCTTACCCGAACCGGTAGGGCCGATCAGCAGGATGTTGCTCTTGCCGAGTTCAACGTCGTCGTTTTTCTTGTCACGCTGGTTGAGGCGCTTGTAGTGGTTGTACACCGCTACAGCCAAAACCTTTTTGGCACGTTCCTGACCAATGACGTATTGATCAAGGATGCCGCTGATTTCTTTTGGCGATGGTAATTTATGCGCGCTGCTCTCGGCCTGGGCTTCCTGCACCTCCTCACGGATGATGTCATTGCACAGGTCAACGCATTCGTCGCAGATAAAGACCGAGGGGCCGGCAATCAATTTGCGCACTTCATGCTGGCTTTTGCCACAGAAGGAGCAATAGAGCAATTTGCCGTTGTCCTCGCCGTTGCGGGTGTCAGTCATTCGATCGATCCAAATCCGATAGGCTTGCAACACAAGATGAAGGCAACTGCGGGCTTTTTCAAGCCCGCAGGTGGTCGGTTAACCCAACCACCCACATTTGAGCTGCTTAAGCGGGCATTTGACGCTTGCTGAACACAGAGTCGATCAAACCGTATTCGGCTGCACGCTCGGCGCTCATGAAGTTGTCACGCTCGGTGTCGCGCTCGATGGTTTCGAGAGTCTGGCCCGTGTGGTGAGCCAGCAGCGAGTTCAAACGGTGACGGATGTTGAGGATTTCCTTGGCATGAATGTCGATATCCGACGCCTGGCCCTGGAAACCGCCCAGTGGCTGGTGAATCATCATGCGCGAGTTCGGCAGGCAGTGACGCTTGCCCGGTGCGCCACCGGCCAACAGGAAGGCACCCATGCTGCAGGCCTGGCCGATGCAGATGGTCGACACGTCAGGCTTGATGAATTGCATGGTGTCGTAGATCGACATGCCTGCAGTCACCGAACCGCCCGGCGAGTTGATGTACAGGTGGATGTCCTTGTCCGGGTTCTCGGCTTCAAGGAACAGCAGCTGCGCAGCCACCAGGTTGGCCATGTAGTCTTCTACGGGGCCGACCAGGAAGATGATTCGCTCCTTCAGGAGGCGCGAGTAGATGTCGTAAGCGCGTTCGCCACGGGCGGACTGCTCGACAACCATCGGGACCAGGCCGCCAGCGGCGTGGATATCAGAGTTCTGCTGAATATAAGAATTGCGGGACATGTCCGGCAGTCACTCCCAAATAGTCTTGTCTGGATACGCATAAGCCAGCTCGAGGCTGGCTTATGGTTGTGTTTTCTAACGAGTCAGAAATCAGTCGGCTTGTGGAGCTTCCACCGGCTTGACAGCTTCTTCGTAAGAGACCGCTTTATCGGTCACCTTGGCCTTCTGCAGAACAGTATCCACAACTTGCTCTTCCAGCACAACCGAACGAACCTCGTTCAATTGCGCGTCGTTTTTGTAGTACCAGGCTACAACCTGCTCTGGCTCCTGGTAAGCGGAAGCCATTTCCTGAATCATTTCGCGAACGCGATCTTCGTCAGGCTTGAGGTCGAACTGCTTGACCACTTCAGCCACGATCAGACCCAGCACTACACGGCGGTTGGCTTGCTCTTCGAACAGCTCTGCCGGCAGTTGATCAGGCTTGATGTTACCACCGAACTGCTGAACAGCCTGCACGCGCAGACGGTCAACTTCGTTGGCCAGCAGCGACTTCGGCACTTCGATCGGGTTGGCAGCCAGCAGGCCGTCCATTACCTGGTTCTTGACCTTGGACTTGATGGCCTGACGCAGTTCACGCTCCATGTTCTTGCGAACTTCGGCGCGGAAGCCTTCCAGACCGGTTTCCTTGATACCGAACTGGGCGAAGAACTCTTCGTTCAGCTCTGGCAGCTTAGGCTCGGAAACAGTGTTCACGGTTACGGTGAACTCGGCTTCTTTGCCAGCCAGGTCCAGATTCTGGTAGTCAGCAGGGAAAGTCAGTTTCAGAACGCGCTCTTCACCGGCTTTGGCGCCTACCAGGCCTTCTTCAAAGCCAGGAATCATGCGGCCCGAACCCAGCACCAGCTGAGTACCGGTGGCGGAGCCGCCAGCGAACACTTCGCCGTCTACCTTGCCAACGAAATCGATGTTCAGCTGATCATCGTTCTGGGCAGCACGGTCAGTCACTTCAAAGCGGGTGTTCTGCTTGCGCAGCACGTCCAGCATCTTGTCCAGGTCGGCATCAGCCACTTCGGCGCTCAGGCGCTCGATAGCGATGGTGTCCAGACCGGTCACTTCGAATTCAGGGAATACTTCGAAAGTAGCAACGTATTCCAGATCTTTGCCTTTTTCGAAAACCTTAGGCTCGATCGAAGGAGCACCAGCCGGGTTCAGCTTCTGCTCAACCACAGCTTCGTAGAACGAAGACTGGACTACATTGCCCAGCGCTTCCTGGCGCGCATCAGCTTCGTAACGCTGACGGATTACGCTCATTGGCACCTTGCCTGGACGGAAGCCCGGGATCTTGGCCTTTTGGGCAGTCTGTTGCAGACGCTTGTTGACTTCAGCCTCAATACGCTCAGCTGGCACGCCAATGGTCATGCGACGCTCAAGAGCGGAAGTATTTTCAACAGAAACTTGCATGGATATTCCTCGTTGCACAGACATTAGCCGGCCGTTTCCGACCCCATAATCAAGGGCAAGCATTCTAGTGGGTCAAACTCAAGAAGTCACCCTACCGCAAACACCCTAAGAAACGGCCGACAGAAATTAAGTAAAAGCAGCCATCCGCCTCGCCTTCTATATAGATAGAAGACTGCACTGATCAATTGGCGATAACGGGCAGCCTTTGGAGCTACCCCGATCTGCGCGCATTGTCACACAAATCACAGAGGACGCTAAGCATGCGGGAAACAAGGCGCCGAACGACACCCCTATATGCGATTCTCAAACCGCAGATACAAAAAAACGCCAGAGGGTTAGTCTGGCGTTTTCTTTTAATATGGGGTGGACGAAGGGGATCGAACCCTCGACAACGGGAGTCACAATCCCGTGCTCTACCAACTGAGCTACGCCCACCATAGTGCGCTTACAACGCTGCCTGCTCCTGAAAGCCGACAGTTACAACCAAAGAAAAAGCCGCTACAAGCGGCTCTATCAAAATTTGGTGCGGACGGAGAGACTCGAACTCTCACACCTTGCGGCGCTGGAACCTAAATCCAGTGTGTCTACCAATTCCACCACATCCGCATTTCAAACTCTTGAAGCAAAGACGCCAGACTTTTAATCTGGCGGCTTTCTAAATATGGGGTGGACGAAGGGGATCGAACCCTCGACAACGGGAGTCACAATCCCGTGCTCTACCAACTGAGCTACGCC